>JADGAO010000112.1 GCA_015231995.1 Nitrospinota bacterium
AGCGGTAGCTCTGTCCAAGTTGGCGAAACCTTATGGTAAAGAATCTGCTTTTACATTTGGACTGGAACGATATGGAATAAACCTCGGCTAAACAGCCTCTGCTATCGCCTGTGTCGGTTGAATATGGACAGGTTCGCCGTGGCTAAGCCGATACATCAGTTCCTTCACGGAAAGCAGTTCCTTGACAACGCCCGGTTTACCTATGTTGGAACCGCAAAAGAACAGGCCCTCTTCGTAATTATTCTTCAAAGATTCGGTAAGGTGATGGGCGATACAATAGATAGAGGCTTTTTTCTCGCAACTGACAAGGCATACCGCAGGGCATTCATGCGGTTCTTTTTCCACTTCGGACTTGGAATATGCAAACCTGGCGGAAAAGGGGGTCAGCACCGCCCTGCCCGGCAAACCGGCGGGACTGCGTTCCAATATCGCAGGAGTCTCATTTTCTATAAAAAGTTTCTTAAACATGCTTATCCCGCCGAATTCCGCCCCAGCCTCGTTGGTAAGCAGGAACCGGGAAGCCATCTGCACCCCTTGCGCACCCCATGCGAGATGCCTTTTGATATCAACCTTGTCCCACACGCCGCCAGCGGCGATAAGCGGAACGTCCTGCAACCCGTTTTCATCCAACAGCTTGCGAACACCGCCAATGACTTCTTCCGGCTGATGCTCCCCGTTTTCTATCTCGATGAGATCGGCGCCCTGATGTCCTCCTGAATGATGGATAGATTCGTACACCATCGCATCGGGCGGACGGCCTCGCGACATCCATCTTCGAATCATCACCCGGGCCGCTTTGACAGAGGATATTATCGGCGCAATCATAGTGTCGGGAAATTTGGAGACTATCTCCGGCAGAGCCATCGGAAGCCCCGCTCCGGCGATTATAAGGTCCACCTTCGATTTAGCCGCAGTGAAAGCAAGTTCCTTGAAGTCATGCAGGGCGACCATGAGGTTCACCCCGATAAACCCGCCGTTGACTTTTTGTTTGGCGGTGGCTATCCATTCGGCCAAAGCCAGCTGATTGGCCTCGTAAGGCTCTTCATCAAGATATTTTCCAAGAATCTCCTTGAACGGATAATTAAGCACAACTCCGGTAAGCACCCCTCCCCCGCCCTCGTTGGTCACGGCGGCGGCCAGCTCCGGGCCGGTGACGCCTACACCCATGCCGCCGTTGATAATCGGCAGTTTCAGCGTGATTTCCTTTTTGGAATCCGGGTGGTGACTGCGTATTGTAAGAGGGGGTAGAATATCGTTATCCGTAAGGGATTCCATCAAGACACTTCCAAAATGGCTAATTATAAAAATGGGAGTAGCGCAACCGGCGAGAAGCACCCCATGTTTTCTTAAATGATATCCCATTGTTTCCCCCGCTTGCAAATAAAAATCCGGATTTGCCCCCCACATCGGACACGAACCGGGTTATTTGGTAAACTGAGTTGTAGCTTGGTTTGTCGCATGTGGAAAAGGATAAGTTGATGAACGCAATGTTCGCGTTGAGGAATATTATCGCCTTAACCTCGGCGCTAATCGGCTTGACGCTACTTACTGCGCCCCCCTCCTTCGCAGAGCCAGCGGACCTTTTCGCCGATCATCCTTCCTCCGCGCAGACTGGCGTTTCGGGTCAACAGGGGGTTGATCCCACAATAATCAGGGAACGCCCGGTAACCGTAAACGTCCATAGCCTTTTGTCCATAGCCGAACAGACTGCCGTGGGATTGGCGGCGCGGCCAATACCGTTAAACCTTTTTCCCGATGTCAGGCGAGATTTCGTTCCCGAAAAGTCCGAGAAATCGCGCGACGGCAAATTCACGATCCTGTCAGGTTCGATAGCGGGCGGAAAGCCGCTGATGAACAACGCCACGTTCGTTTTCGGCGATGGGGTGGTTATCGCCAATATCAGGCCGGGTTGGGACAACAAAATCTACCAGCTCCGCGTCTCCCCGTCTGGAACGCCTTTGGTTCAGGAAGTGGACGCCAGCAACTTCCCCACCGAGGGCGCTCCTATCCCGGTTACGCCGCCAACTGCGCCGGACGTAGCCGGAGTCGCCGCTCCATCCGCGCCCACCCAGACGGCCCCTGTTCCTGTTCCAGACGATGGGACAACGATCAACGTCATGGTGGTATATACGGCAAGCGCGCGACTGGCGCAGGGCGGGACGGCGGCGATACAGGCGCTCATCAACCTGGGCGTTTCCGAAACAAACCAGGGTTACGCAAACAGTAGCGTGACACAACGGATAACGCTGGCCCACGCCGCAGAGGTTCCCTACACGGAAGGAGCGGGAGGGGCCGGGTTTAATGCGGCCCTGACCGACGTAACCGGAACATCCGACGGGAAGATGGACAACGTCCACACCCTCCGAAACACCTACGCGGCGGACATGGTGAGCCTCTGGATAAACAACGCGACTTATTGCGGCCTCGCCTATTTGATGACGACGGCCTCTCCGGCGTTCGCGTCAAACGCATTCAGCGTCGTCCACTACACTTGCGCCACCGGCTACTATTCGTTCGCCCACGAGATGGGACACAACCAGGGTTCCCACCACGACACATATGTGGCGCCTGAGAACGGGGTCTATTCATACAGCCACGGTTATGTGGACACGCTCAATCAGTTCAGGACAGTGATGGCTTACGGCGACGCCTGCGGCAATTGCTCGCGCATCAACTATTGGTCAAATCCAAGCGTCAATTACACAGCCCGGACAACCGGGGCCGCAGACGCCAATAACACGCTTTCCCTCAATAATACCGTCAGCGTAGCGGCCAACTGGCGTTCATCAAGCTCCCTGCTCGGCTCCCTGAACGTCACCATAACGCCTTCCGGCGCTGTGACCGACGGGGCGCGATGGAGCGTTGATGGCGGGGCGTGGCAGATAAGCGGCGCGACTGTCTCCGACCTTAGCGTGGGCAACCACACGGTTTCGTTCAACACGCTTGCCGGGTGGGCGACGCCTGCGGATCAGATTGTCAGCATAGTTTCAGGACAGACAACAAGCGCAACCGGCGCGTACACGCCAACCTATACCGTCACGGCGACGGCTGGGGCCGGAGGTTTGGTTGCCCCCACGAGCCAGGATGTCGCCAGCGGCTCCACCGCATCGGTCACGGTAACTCCAGACGCCGGATACACCGCCGATACGACGGTGGGCGGGACATGCGCCGTGGGGTCGTGGGCAGAGACGACATACACGACGGGAACCGTTACTGCGGATTGTTCGATGACTTTCTCGTTCATACCGCCCGGATCATTGACAGTCAATATTCTTCCGGCGGAAGCCGTTACCGCCGGGGCGCGATGGAGAGTTGATAGCGGGGCATGGCAGATAAGCGGCGCGACGGTTTCTAACCTTACAGTGGGGAATCACCATATAGCATTCAACGCGCTGACCGGCTGGGCGTCTCCTGATAATCAGGTTGTAAACATAGCTTCGGGACAGACAACCACGACTACCGGGACATACATGCCCGTCTTCACCGTCACGGCCACAGCAGGGGCTGGAGGTTCGGTTGATCCAACGAGCCAGGATGTCGCCAGCGGCTCCACCGCGTCGTTCACCGTCACGCCTAACGCCGGATACACGGCCTCCGTCGGCGGGACATGCGTCGCCGGGTCGTGGGCTGGCGATACCTACACAACCGGAGCAGTGACGGCGGACTGTTCAGTGGATTTCACATTCATTCCGCCAGGTTCGTTGACGGTGAGCATATTGCCAGGCTCCGGATACGTCGCCAGCAGGGCAAGGTGGAAGGTTGACGGTGGGGCATGGCGCACAACCGGCGCGACTGTGGCAACCCTCACCGTTGGGAGTCATACGCTCTCGTTCAAATCGGTGACCGGCTGGACAACGCCCACCGATCAGACTGTAAGCATAGTGGCCGGGCAAACAACCACTGCGACCGGAACGTACACTCTGACCGTAACTCCATTGGCCGGAACCGGCGGGTCAATAAGCCCCTCCACACCGCAGGAGGTGAACTACGGCTCGACAACAAGCTTTACGGCGACGCCGGAGGATGGAGTCTTTCCGATGCCAGGCGTCACCAATTATGCGGCAAACATCCGCGTTGGCGGGACATGCGCCGTGGGTTCGTGGACCGGGACGATATACACGACAGGTACCGTGACTTCGGCGTGCACGGTTATTTTCTCGTTCGCGCCGCCCGGATTCCATGCCGTCGAGAGGGATTTTACCGTCACCATCACGCCGGATCAGGCCATCTCCGATGGGGCGAAATGGAGCCTGGACGGCGGATTGGTGTGGCACGAAAGCGGCCATACGGTCGTCGGGCCGAGAAAATACACGATCACCTTTAAAGACACGACGACGGGCGGCTGGAGAACTCCGCACAGCGTTTCCTCCACCGCTACGGCTCCCGTCTCGTTGACAAGGCCGTATCCGCATGTCGCTAACGATTACGACAATAACGGCAAATCGGATGTGTTGTTCCGCAACGAAACAACCGGCCATCTGTACGAGTGGAAAATGAACGGCGCAACCGTTACCGACGGCGGGTACTTCGACACAAACCCCGGAGTCGCGTCGTCGCCTGGAGCTATCGTGGCCCAGGCCGATTTCAACGGCGACGGCAAAACCGATCTGCTGTTCGAGGATTCCAGCGCGGATCCAAAAGTCCTCACTATGTGGATGATGAACGCCGACAGGACAGTCTCCACCTCTTCCGTGGTTACAATCGCAAGTCCGGCCAGGACGACGACGGAAATTTTCGCCGGAGCGGCAGATTTCGACGGCGATGGCAATGCCGACATATTGCTGGTTGACACGGCTCCCGGCGGGGTGACGACCGCCCCCCTGACGCCGCGCATACTGTTCATGGAGGGAAGCTCGGTGGACTCGCAATCGAACACCAAGCTCTCCAACGGGACGACCAACCTGACCATACCGCAAACCGCCTCGACCGCCTATGCCCTTAACACGCATAGCGGGTGGCGCGTGGCGGCCCTGGCCGATTTCAACAACGATGGGATGATGGATATCCTATGGAGATCCGGCAACACCGGCCAGGCGAGGATATGGATCATGAACGGAGCCAGACGGATTTCCAACGCCTCTCTCCCCGCGTCTCTAGGCGCGTACCGGAACACGACCGGCGGGGCGACGCCGTCCGGCTGGCTTGTCGCTGGCACAGGGGATTTTAACGGCGATGGATACACCGACATAATCCTGCGCAACAGCTCTACCGGCGGAGAGGTTGCAGTATGGCTGTTAAAGGGACTGACCGGTTCTACTGTAGGGAAGATAGCCAATGGGCGTAACGCCGCCCTTGTCGCCCTGCGAGGCTCCGGGGCGTTGGTTGACGCCGACGGAACGGTAATCAACACCGGAGTGTTTACGGCTGTAAGCGGATGGTCCGTCATAGGCGTGGGCGACTTTAGCGGCGAGGGCATGGACGACTTGTTGTGGCGTTACCTCGGTTCCGGCCACACATATGTGATGGCGCTGAATGGCAGGACAATCATGGATACATCCGGTTTCACATCGGTCTATCCCGGATCGGTTTTAACATGGCAGGCGCAGATAATGCGGACTGTCGTTGATCCACAGTGAACAACAACCGTGTCATCCTGAAGGATATGTTTTGTCATCCTGAGGGAGTCTTCGACCGAAGGATCAAAGTAGAACAGAATATTCTATGTTAGATAGATTCTTCGCTTCGCTCAGAATGACAACGCTGGCGCGTTCAGAACGACAACGCTGGAACCCAGAAAGACAAATATCGAACGAGTGGTTACGAACTGGAAACATGAGCCGTGAAATTTACAAAGCCTGAAGCGGGAGATTTATGGGGCGGCCTCGCCGCGATGCTTGTCGCCCTACCCTCGGCCATCGCGCTTGGCGTAACCATCTATTCGCCGCTTGGCGCATCGCATTCAGCGCAAGGCGCCCTGGCTGGACTTCTGGGAGCGACTGCGCTCGGCCTCATCGCCCCGGCGTTCGGCGGAGCCAACCGGCTAATCACCGCCCCGTGCGTTCCCGCCGCCGCCGTTTTGTCCGCCTTCGCCATCGAATACATACATGGAGGGGGCGGCTTCGAGTCTGGGCTGATACTGCTATCGATAGTGGGACTTTTGGCCGGGGTTTTGCAGATTTTTTTCGGAGCCGTACGGCTGGGAAGTTTGATCAAATACATGCCGTACCCGGTTGTGAGCGGTTATCTGTCTGGCGTCGGCCTCATCATGATAGCCACGCAGACGCCCAAATTCCTTGGGGTTCCGAAAGACACTTCTTTCTGGAGATCAATCGCCTCGCCGGAATTCTGGAATTGGCAGGGAATAACCGTAGGCGCCGTGACGGTAGCCGTGATGATCGCGGCGCCAAAGGTGATACGGGTATTGCCTTCCGCCATTTTCGCGCTGGTGGCCGGAACGCTGGCCTATTTCGGGCTTGGATGGGCGGATCCGTCGCTACTGACGCTTGAGGGCAATACGCTAGTCATCGGTCCGTTGGGTAGCGGCGGGAGTTTGACCGACGCCATGACAACCCGCTGGACCTCTATGGACGGCGTAGGTTTCGACTTGGTCACAAAAGCCGCAATCCCCGCGCTGACACTGGCCGTATTGCTTTCCATCGACACGCTAAAGACATGCGTTGTGCTTGACGCGCTGACACGCTCGCGCCACAACTCCAACCGCGAACTGATCGCGCAAGGCCTCGGCAATGTCGCTTCCGCCATTATTGGCGGCATCCCCGGGGCGGGCACGATGGGCCCGACGCTGGTCAATCTCTCCAGCGGCGCGGTAACCCGTTTTTCCGGAGTAGTTGAAGGGGCGTTGTCCCTGCTCGTTTTCATTTTCCTGGCTACGCTTATCTCGTGGGTCCCGGTGGCGGCGCTCGCCGCGATCCTGATGGTCATCGGCGCGCGTATGATAGACAGGAACAGCGTTAATTTTCTCAAACAAAAGTCCACGATGATGGATTTCGCCGTCATCGCCGCCGTCATACTCACGGCGCTCACCGCCAGCCTTATCGCGGCCTCCGGCGTGGGCATAATACTCGCCGTGTTCCTGTTTATCCGCGAGCAGATCGGCGGGGCGGTCGTCCGCCGCAAGGTTTATTGCGATCAGGTATTCTCGAAACGTGTGCGGACGCACGAGGAAATGGAAATTCTCGTCGCGCTCGGCAACCACGCCGTTGTCATCGAGCTTCAGGGGAGTCTCTTTTTCGGCACGACCAACCAGCTCTACTCGGCTTTGGAACCGGAGTTAAAAACGCGAGATTACGTCATCCTCGACATGCGCCGCGTGCAATCGGTGGATGTCACCGCCGCGCATATGCTCGACCAGGTCAAGGCCATGCTCGCCGAGCGCCACGGTTTTCTCATTTTCAGCCAACTGCCTCAGAACCTGCCTTCCGGCAGGGACATGCAGGAGTATTTCGACCAGATCGGCCTGGTGCGCCCGGAAAGCCCGGTGCGCCTGTTCAGCGAACTAGACGAGGCGCTCGAATGGGTGGAGAACCGCATCATCGAAAAAGCTGCGATACAACGAGGCGAGGAAAAACTGCTTGAGCTTCACGAAATCGAACTATTCAGAAACCGCAAAGAGCAGACGCTGGCCGCTTTCGAGCTGAGCATGGAAAAACGCTCCTATAAGGCTGGCGATAAAATCTTCAAACGCGGCGACGTTGGCGACGAGCTTTTCCTGATACGGCGCGGGGCCGTCCGTATCCTGCTCCCGCTTTCCGAAAAACAGAGCCACCATCTCGGCACCTTCGGACGCGGGGCATTTTTCGGAGAAATGGCTTTCCTTGACGGCCATGCGCGTTCCGCCGACGCTGTGGCGTTTTCCGATACCGACCTCTATGTGCTTTCGCGCAAGACTTTCGAGATAGTGGCAGAACAACACAAGAAGCTTGCCCGGGATGTCATGGAAGGCTTGGCTAGCGTACTGGCGAGCAGATTGCGCTACACGACTGCGGAATTGCGAGCGATGGAGTTTTAGCGGATAATTTGCTTTATTTTTCAATGTTTTTAGCGTTGGACATTGGACATTTTGTGAACGATGCGATATCATTTCTTATGGACATTTTTCTGGTTTCAACTGCAAAAAGGCCTGTTTTGACCCTGAATATCCGGCAACCATCTCCCGCCTTCGACCAATGGATGAGCATGGTGTTTGCATGAATCCACACGCCGCGCAACCGATTTCCCTCGCCTCGCTGGGACGTAGCCTGTGGCGCAACCGGCAACTTATAACGCAATTGACCAAACGCGACGTGGTGGGCCGTTATAAAGGCTCCGTTCTGGGCCTGGCCTGGTCGTTTTTCAATCCAGTGTTGATGCTGACCGTGTACACCTTCGTCTTTTCGGTGGTGTTCAAGGCCCGGTGGAACATGGATGGAGACGAGAGCAAAACCCAGTTCGCCGTAACGCTTTTTGTCGGGATGATTGTGCACGGCCTCTTCGCCGAAGCCCTCAACCGCGCGCCGTCGCTGGCGCTCTCCAACGTCAATTACATCAAGAAAGTCGTGTTTCCATTGGAGATATTGCCGGTTATAAGCATAGGCGCGGCGTTGTTCCATAGCCTTGTCAGCCTTGCTGTCTTGCTGGCCGCTTTTGCGATCTTCAACGGTTATCTCCAATGGACGGTGGTTTTTATTCCCATCGTGCTACTGCCGCTAATCATTCTCACTGTCGGCCTGGCATGGATACTGGCGTCGCTGGGCGTCTTCCTGCGCGATGTGGGACAGACTATCGGGATTGTCACCACTGTGATGATGTTCCTGTCTCCCGTCTTTTATCCCGTTACGGCCCTGCCCGAACAATTCCGCCCGTTCATAATGGCAAACCCGCTCACCTTCATCATCGAGCAAGCCCGCGAGACGTTAATCTGGGGCCGTTCGCCCGATTGGTCTGGATTGGGAATATACACCCTGGTGGCCACTGCCGTAGCCTGGGCCGGGTACGCATGGTTTCAGAAAACCAGAAATGGTTTCGCGGACGTTTTATAGCCATGACAAGGCAAGAACTCATCATCCAATCGGAAGCGTACATTCGCCAGTTGTTGAAGGCGCATATCCCGCCCCATGCGCGGGTATTCCTTTATGGTTCACGCGCCCACCATGACGGCCGCTGGAATTCGGACTACGACTTATGGATTGACGCTGACATTTCCCGTAAAGCGCTTGCCGAACTGACCGATCAGATTGACGAATCGTTTGTGCCCTTCAAGGTGGACATTGTGACTACACCGCAAATCAATGGGCGTTTTGCCGAAAGGGTGAAGCAGGAGGCAATACTATGGATGCAAGGATAAAGGCATTTCAGGAGGCGACGGATGGTTTCACCTATCTGGCGCGGCTCGGCTTGGCGGAACTCAGGCAGATACTTGGGGATGAGCGGCTCGTAGATGGGATGCAAAATGGCCGCGCGCAAAAATTCGAGTACACAACCGAATTGTGCTGGAAGGCGATCAAGTTCTTCCTCAAAGAAAAAGAGGGGGTGGATGAAGCGTCACCGAAGAAGATTATTAAGGCATACTACCTCGGTGGTTATGCCACGGAGGATGATTACTTGCTGTTGCTAGAGGCGGTGGATGACAGGAATCGCATCAGCCATATCTATGACGCAGAAACGTTTAACAAGATACTTGTGCGCCTTCCCGGCTATGCCGCGCTTTTCGCGCGGGTCAGCGCGCAATTAATCAAAGGCTCCGAATAAGTCAAATGACCGATATCGCCATCCGTGTAAGCGACATCAGCAAGCGCTATCATCTTTACGATGCGCCGCACGACAGGCTTAAGCAGTTTGTCACGCACCGCCCCATGCTTATGTTTGGCTTGAAGCCAAAACAGTACTACCGGGAGTTCTGGGCGCTCAAAGACGTTTCCTTTGAAATAAAAAAAGGGGAAACCGTCGGTATCATCGGTCGAAATGGATCGGGCAAATCCACCCTCTTGCAGATAATCGTAGGCACGCTCTCGCCGACAAGCGGAACCGTTGAAGCCAATGGCCGTATAGCGGCGCTTCTGGAGTTGGGATCGGGATTTAATCCCGAGTTCACGGGACGCGAAAACGTTTATATGAACGGCGCCCTGCTTGGCCTAAGCAAAAAGGAAGTTGACGAACGCTTTGACG
>JADGAO010000113.1 GCA_015231995.1 Nitrospinota bacterium
GCTTTCTCTGGAAAGGGAACATGGAACGGGAAATAATTTCCAAAACCAATCCATGTTGCTATAATTGCCCAGATTTTGTCGCCCAAGATTTTTCTAAGGATAAAACCAAGTAACCGTATGTCAATTGATAACGCCCTGTTGGAAAAGCAGATCAACCAGTTGCTCAGCGAGGAGTTCGAAATCCCGCTCGCATCCCTTAAGCCGGAGTCGAACCTCTACTCCGACCTGGAGATAGACTCTCTGGACGGCATTGACATGATCGTCGCCATCGAAAAGAAATACAAAGTGCGTATCAACGAAAAACGGGGAATGCAGATACGCACCGTCGCCGACGTATATAAATTTGTCCGGGAAGAGCTGGCGGAACACGGCATCAAAGATATTTCCAGCCTATGTCCCAGCGCATCGAACGAATCCTGAGGCTCGCCGTTTCGGTTTATTGCTGGTCAACTTTTTTGCTTATCGGCGGGATATACGTTCTTTTCGCATTTCACTCTCTCGTTTATGCGGCGATCACCGGCGCGGACAGGCTCCGTTTTGTCCAACTCGGCAACGCGATCTTTTTTTCGGCATGGCGGCACAGCCTGTTTTTTTCCACCGTCGATATCCAAAACGCCGAACGGTTCAAACGCGCCAGGCGCGATTTCTCCAGATTGATCGTCGTCAGCAACCATCAGTCGCTGATAGACATGGTGGTGATTATCCCATTCATCACCCCGTTTTTCTCTTTCGGGAAAGAGGCGTTCGGCAGGATTCCGTTTTTCGGACGTTTAATGGGGCTTGGCGGCAATCTTTTCCTTAGAAGCGGAGACGCCGCCGGGTTGAAAATAGTGTTCGACATCGCAAAATCGCGGATTGAAAATGGAGAAACACTCTTCCTTTTTCCCGAAGGCACCAGACAGGGAGGCGCCGCTTTGAACGATTTCAAGGACGGAGCATTCCGTCTGACCGTGGAGACAGGAGCCTCTCTACTGCCGATGGCGATCAGCGGCACGTCCGATTTCCTTCAGAACCGCTCGCTGATAGTAACCAAGCTTCCGCCATATCGTTTCGTGTTGACGGTTGGGGAACCGATAGAACCTTCTGTTCATGGAGGCGACGCCAATAAACTAAAGGCGATGGCAAGGGAGCAAATCGAGCGAATGCTGACGGCGACGGCATGAGCGACGATATCCTCAGGTTACTCCCGCAAAAACCGCCGATGGTGTTCATTACCGGCGTCAGGAAAACGGACGAACATTCGGCGACCTGCTGGTTCGACATCACCGGACAGACCCCTTTCGTAAGGAACGGGGTATTGAACGAAGCTGTGTTGATCGAAGTCGCCGCGCAAACGACCTCCGTCCATTTCCATCAGTCCAGAAGCCAGGAGGCCCAATCGGAAGGATACATAATCGAAGTGAAAAACTTCACGACGGGACGCCCCCTGAAAGTTGGGGAACGGATAGTGGCGACTGCGACCGTCGTGAAAATATTGCCACCCTTCGGAATGTACGATGTGGAGATTTTTAACGACGACGGCGAAAAACTGGGCGCAGGGTCGCTGAAATTCTACAAGGAGGATTGATGCGCTCCGTGGCCAGAATAGCGGGATTTGCGCTGACGCTTCTCTCCCCTTTTATCATCCTCAGCCTCTACTCCATATACGGTTATCACGCCGCGTTCGCATTCGTCGCGGCGCTTATGATCGCCAACAAACCGGCCTTCCTTGTGAAAAACAGAAGTCTGCTCACCCCCGTCACAGCGCAGGCTGGCGTCGTAGGCGGGTATGTCGCCATAGGTTTTATCTGGCCGCATCCGCTGGTGTTTAAACTGTTGCCGGTGGTGATAAACTTGGGGCTTATGGCTCTGTTTGTCCAGTCACTGAAAAAACCACCTAGCATCATCGAGGCTTTCGCCGCTCAGATGACCTCAAAACCTCTCGACGGGGAAGCGATAGCCTATTGCCGAAGCGTTACATGGGTATGGGCGGGGTTTCTCTTTTTTGACGCGATCCTTGTCTGCTATGTTGCGATTTACCGTGAGATTTGGGAATGGGCGTTCCTGACCGGGTTCATAAACTATCTGCTGATGGGCGGGCTTTTCGCCGGGGAATACGTTTATCGTAAACGGCGGTTTGGCGATTACGACGAACGACTCATCCACGACAGGGCGCTAAAGCGTTTTTTCAAGCAATAACCTGAAGCTTGCCGCCTTCTCGTCTCCGTCCCAGATAGCCGCCTCGACATCGTTTTCATTACCCCTGAACGCAAGGTTTACACGGTACGGACGCTCCGGTATTAGCGGAATCATGAACCTGGCTTTTTTGACCATCGTCACCCGGCAATCCCTGTTAATGGCAATGGCGGCAAGATCGCGGATAAGCGCAAGCTGGGCGAAAGCCGGGAGGATCGGTTTACCGGGGAAATGACCGTCAAAGGCGATATAACCGGTGGGCGCCATTATCTCCATATCCACAGTCCCGTCATCGGGATTCGTGGAGCGGGAGAGGATAATCAAACCTTCGGCTGTCTGCATTAGCGTCTTTCAAAAATATGCAAAAACAAAAGTACCGGTTATAATAACAAAATTTTGAGATCGTTGATCTCGCGCATTATGAACTCGCATAACAAGGAGACAGTCATGAGGTTTGCCGTTTTTATGCTCGTCGCTTTTTCTGTGACAATCCTGAGCGCTGGCATGACCACTGCGCGCGAAACCGACCTTAAACTGCCGGTTCAACACGCCCTCGAAACATCGGTCGCCAAGAAAAAGCTACTCGACATCCCGTTTTTCATGGCAGGGCAAAAGCATGACAATGTCGTGAAGGACCTGGGGGTGTTCAAGAGTAGCAAGACATCCAGCGGCTTTAGCAAGAGCGATCAGGAAGGGTGTGACCAGGCCTTCCTCTCCGCCATTATCTCGCTTCAGGAGCGCGTCAAAAAAGAGGGTGGAGACGCAGTGGTTGACATCAAGTCGGTGACTAAAGGAAACAATATGGAAAGCGCCACCGAGTTCGGATGTCTTGCGGGAGCGTTGGTTGTCAGAGTCGCTCTTGAAGGACGCATAGTGAAGCTTAAGTGACCTGTTTTCGTTCTCCGGGCAACGCTTCGGCAAAACCGCTCGGCGGGGTGTTCTTCACCCCGCCCTTTTCCCTGTAGGGGCGGTTAGTGAAGAATCCATCAGAGATTGTCATTCTGAGCAACGCGAAGAATCTATCAATAGAATATTCAATTATACTGTGATCCTTCGGTCGCTAAAGCTCCCTCAGGATGACAACTTTGCTACGGATCCTATTCACATCACGAAAAACTTTTTCCAGCCTTGAGAATGCTCAAGAGGTTACGCATGACAAACGCGAGGTTATGCGGATACCTGAACAGCTCGAAGACAAACCTTTTCACCCAGGGCCTGCTGGAATAAAACGACCTGACGATATCGTTGTACGTCTTGTTCAATTCATCCCACGATGAGAAACCGTGAGGGCGGAAAACGAAGTTCATGCAGTTCAACTGGCTCCAGTCGCCGATGAATTCTCCATGTTCCTTGATGGTGGCGTAGGCCGGCGAACCGGGGAACGGAGCGAACTTTGTCAGGTTCATGTCGTCAAAACCGGTTTCATTTATAAAGCTTTTGGTTCTGGCGGCGGTTTGAGGTGTTTCCCCGGGCAATCCAAGGATGAACAGCCCCTTTACGCGAATGCCCGCATTACGGATCATCGCCACAGTCTGGCGAACATCTTCGAGTTTGACGCCGGTTTTATGCTGGCCTATAAGCTCTTCATCACCCGACTCCACGCCGATGGATATCATCCAGCAACCTCCCCGTTTGAGAGTCTCCACAAGCTCCAGGTTGACGTGGCCGATGCGGACGGAACAGTTGAATGTGAACGGACGCCCGGAAGCGGCCAGCAGATCGCACACCTCCTCAACCCGTTTGCGTTTCAGCGTGAAAAGGTCGTCGTAGATATTGAAATGTGTTATCCCGTACCGGTCATGCAGGGTCTTCATATGGGCGACAAGGTAGGCGGGGCTGTTGTGGCGATAGCTTGCGCCGAAAACGGAACGGTCGCAGTACGAGCATGAATATGGACATCCCCTGCTAGAAATTATCGGGGCGCCGCTGGCTGTCGGGGCGTTGAACATCGGCAGGCGGTAGCTATGTGGAAAATCTTCGAGCAGATGGTAGGCGGGAATCGGCAGGTCGTCCATCGCTACCATTTCCGTAGCCCGTCCGTTGTACCGCATCTCCCCGCCAACCCGATATGCCAGTCCGGGAATCGTTGACGGATCGCCTCCTTTGGCGAGAGCCGTCAACGGCAGTTCCCCCTCCCCTGCCACCGCATAGTCTATCGCCGGATACGTCTCAAAACTTTTCGGCCCCAAAGCGGAGACATGCGCCCCGCCGAATACTATTTTCCCTTCGGGATGGCGTTCCTTTATGTATACGGCTTTCGCGTACGCGTCGGGGAAACTCGACGTCGTCGTGGTAAAACCGTAATAAGCGGGCTTACGTTCGAGCAGATCGTCAATCCGCTCCTTTTCGCTTTTATCGGGGCCTGCGCCCATCAAGTCGAGAATGCGTACGGGAACTCCCTCTTTTTCCAGATAGGCCGCCAACGCTATCAGCCCCAACGGGGGTATGCGGTTGAAGACGGTGGCCATATCCTTTTTGCCGGTGATCCAGTTGGAGCCGGATGGATGGATCAATACGACATCGCCTGCGCGAGAAGCGGGAGCTTGAGAGTTAATGGAAGTCGCCATAATCAAGGGGTGACTTGGTTATTCATAAATGATTTAATATCCTTTTTCCTAAAACTGAAATTAAAAGCGCGCGAGTACTGATTCTTTTGTTTTTTTAGGGCTTCTTCACTGCGCGTTCGCTCCGTTCAGAATGACAATTAAATAGCTGTCATTCTGAGCGGTAGCGAAGAATCTCACTTCAACTTCGGAATTAGGACTCATTTTAACATCATCTTGTTTAAGGCTCGATGCCAGTGGCTATAAACGTTTGTGTAATCGTTCCATGTTACAACAATCCCGAAACAATTTCCGGCGTGGTCGGCGACGCCGCCGGATCGGGGTTTCCGGTGATAGTGGTTGACGATGGCTCGACGAATCCACTGCCGGATATGAGGGACGCGACGGTTGTCCGGCATGATGTGAACAGGGGCAAGGGAGCCGCGATTCTCACCGGAGCGCGTTTGGCGCGTGAACGTGGAGCCACCCATATCATCACGATGGACGCCGATGGCCAGCATCTGGGAGTGGACATCCCGGCCCTCGTCGCCGTGGCGGAAAAAGAGCCGGACGCGCTTGTAGTTGGAGTCAGAGACTTCGACGGTGAGAACATCCCCGCTTCGAGCCGATACGGGCGCGAGTGGTCCAATCTATGGATAACATTCCACAACGGCGAGAGGTGCCTGGACGCTCTCTCTGGATTCCGCCTGTATCCCATTGACCGTCTTTTAGAGTGCGCCCCGAAAAGCGACGGGTTCGAATCGGAAGCGGAGACGCTGATTCTGTGGGGACGGTTTGAATGGCCTATCCGTTGGGTCGGCGTCAAGGTTGTGTACGCGCCGCCTGGGGAACGGGTCAGCCACTTCCGAAAGGGGCGCGACAACTGGCGACTCACCAAGCTTCACACCCGGTTCTTTTTCGGGTCGCTCTGGCGCAAGGTGACGGGGCGGCGCAACACAAAAACCTCCTGGGTAAAAAAACCGCGTGGCCTCCCGCTGGCCTATCGTTTCATGGAATTTTCCATCAAGATGGCGGGCAGACGATCGGCCTATGTGGTTGCGTGGTTTGTTGTCCCCTACTTCTACCTATTCGCGCCGGAGGCCACGCGCAACATTATACGATTTTTGAAAAGAGCCGCTGGAAGCTCCTCGGTAACGGCCATCTCCGTCTATCAGGCTTTTGCGGTTTCGCTGATTGACCGAGTGGCGCGGGTGAGCGGAAGCCAGACCGGACTGTATCAGGTAGCGCCAGACCGGGAGTTGATGAGAAAAACGGTCGTTGATAATGGCAGGGTGATATTCCTCTCGGCCCACTTCGGCCATTGGGATGTCGGGATGCGGTTCGCCATTGACAGTGGGTTCAATGTTGCGGCATTAATGAACCGGGATCAGGCCGATTTCGCCCAGGCGTATTTCGAACGAGCGGACATTGGCAAACCTCGCGTTCTTGCTGTGGACGAAGGCCGTGGAGTGGTGGACATCGTCAACGCGCTCAACGAAGGGCTTAGCGTCGCCATGCACGGCGACCGTATCATGCGAGGCCAGCGCCCGGTTAGCGTAAATTTTCTTGGCGAGCAGGTGGATATCCCATCAGGCCCATACCAGGTGGCGTATGTGACAGGGACGGCTATCTTGCCGGTGTTCTGCGTTAAAACAGGGGTTGATGAAGTTACTATTGAGATGGCGGAGCCTATCATCCCGTTAAAGACATCGCGTAACGGACGGGATGCGGAAATCGCAAGAATGGCAAACCTTTACACCGAGGCTCTGGAAAAGGTTGTGAAAACGCATCCAGAGCAATGGTTCAACTTTCACGATTTTTTCGGTGACGACAGATGAATTATTTCGCCGCGCTTATGTTCGTAGCGATCGCCGCCAGCGGAGCCGACACAAGCGTCGAAACTTTGCATAACGAGATAGCCAAGAACAAAACCCTATCAGCTTCGTTCCGGCAAACCCAGACTCTAAAGGAATTCAAGGAGCCGATAGTCAGCCGTGGGCGTTTAAGTTACCGTGCGCCCAACCAACTGCGATGGGAAACCGACACGCCTTACAAAGTAATCATGGTGATTGACGGAACCTCCATGACCACGTTCTACCCGGAGCTTAAGCATAAAGAGACGAAGAACCTCGCCACCGACAAGATGGCCGGTTTTATGGTCAATCAGATCATCCAGTTCATCAAGGGGGACTTCGCCAAACTCGCAGAGCGGTTTGATGTTCGGATCAGCGAACCCAAACCGGGCAGTCATGAGGTGAAGCTCAAACCGAAGGGTGTTACGGCGTCCGGCCCGTTGACTGGTATCACGCTCCGGTTCGCCTCCTACATTCTGGAAGAGACGATCATCGAGGGTAAAGACGGCGGCGGCTCCGTCATAGAGTTTTCCGATGTGACGCCGAATCCGGCTCTTTCCGACGCTCTTTTCTCCATTCCTAAATGAACAAAAAGCTCCTGATTTACGGATTGGCCGCCGTCTCAATAGCCGCTGTCTCTCTTCCATACGCGCTGTCGCTGAAGATAAAAACCGACATCGCCTCACTGCTCCCAAAAGGCGGCGCGTTCACAGCCGCGCAGTCGGCTGTCGAATTTCCGGCGTTCAAATCCATCACCGTGATGATCGAATCGCCAACGCCCTTGCTTCCATCGGGAGAGTACGGAGCGGCGATTGACGGGCTGGCCGCAGATATCCGCAAGCTCGATGGAGTAGCCACAGCGCGAGCCGGAATGAACGACGAGGAAAAGACGACGCTGTTCGGGACGCTTTTTGCCAGCCGGTTTTATCTTGCCGGTTACGACGAGACGACAGCCCTGCGAACGATCCAACTCCTGCCGATGAAATTGACCCTGCCGGGCGGGGACGCGCTCCGGGCGACAATCGGAGCCGATCCTATCGGATTGACGGAACAGCTCACAGCGATATTGCAGGGCGGTTCACGCGGCTCCATGGATTTGGTTGACGGACGGTTCGCCGACGATGAGGGGAAACGCGCTTTTATTATTGTCCGCGCCCGTGATGGCTACCGTGGCATCGAAAAGTTGGAGCCGCTGATCGCCGATATCGAACGCATTTCCTCAGACGACTTTTTGAAACGGTTCCCAAACGGGACGAAAATCGCCGTAACGGGGGGAGCGGCTTTGGCTTCCGACTCCGCAGGGATAATGAAAGACGATTTGAGCCGGGCCGCAGTTTTGAGCGTGGCCGGGCTTTTGCTGTTTTTTATTTTTATCCTTCGCAGTTTGAGGCTTCCACTGCTGTTCATTCCGCCTGTGGCTGTAGGGGCGTTGGCGGGAATGGCTGGAGTGTCGCTTATCCAGGGGGAGATACACGGCCTCACGCTAGGATTCGGCATCGCGCTTATCGGCCTGTGCGACGACTACCTTATGCACGTCATCGTGGCATACAGCATGAGGGGCGATATGAAGAAGGCGGTCTCCGAGGTTTTCCCCTCCATCGCCATTGCTTTCGTCTCGACGTTGTGCTCGCTGGTCGCCCTCTCCTTTTCGGGTCTTCCGGTGATAAAGGAAATAGCCATACTGGGAATCATCGGGTTGTCAGCCGCGTTTTTCGTCTCGATGACGTTCAGCGTCGCATTGTCCGAACGTTTTCGGCTGGCTCCCAAACTCACGCAGGCGGTGACTGTGGATAAGAGGCCCGGTATTGTTTTTACAGTCTCCGTGATTTTGGTCACGGTCGTTCTCGGCTTTTTTGCGACCCGGATAAGCTATGACGGAAATTTGAAACGCCTCAACGCAAACCATCCCGAAGTGGAATCTGCGTTCAAGCGTATGCGCCAATCACTCGAAGGCGGCGGTACGCGCTGGATCGCCGTCAGCTCCGGCAGGGATGAGGAAGAAGCCTATTCCGCGTGTGAAAGGTTGGCAGAAGCTCTCGACGCAAAGGGGCTTCCCCACACAGCTCCATGCGGCGTCACGCCCCCACTCTCGCGGCAATTGAAAAACCTTGAGAGCTACCGCGCCCTTGACCGCAACAAGTTTTACGCCACAGCCGAGTCTGCTGGAATGCGGCCGGAAGCGTTTGCTCCGTTTTTCCATGCGCTCGACTCCACGCTTGCCGGAAGGGTCAAACCGCTAACCGCTGTCTCGCTTCCACCGTCGTTCCTCAAAGAGGCTATCGAGGACGCGACTTTCCGTAGCGAGAAAGGCGTGTCGCTGATGACGGTCATTCAATCAAATAACGCCGCGCCAATCAAAGTCGCCATGAATTCCGCTAGCGGCAGTTTTCTTTTCGACTTCTCGGAGGTAGAGAACGGGATAGTGGCCCTTCTAAAAAAGGAATTGCCGCTACTGCTTGCCGCCTGTGTCCTGCTTATCTGGATATGCCTGTCGTTTTATTACCGCAACCTTTGGCGGGCGTTCATGTCGCTGATCCCCCCTGCCCTCTCCCTTATCTGGTTGCTGGGCGCTCTTAATATTTTCGGCCATGACGTTAATGCGGTGGTGGTCTGTTGCATCATTTTCCAGTTTGGAATCGGCCTCGATTACGCGGCATATACCCTTAGTCACGGCGGCGAATCCGGCGATCATTCCCTCAGCCAGACCGCAATCCGGTTTTCAGCGGCCAGCACCATCATCTCTTTCGGAGCGCTTCTTACAGCGTCAAATCCGGCTCTGTTCGTCATCGGATTGTCCATCTGCGCCGGGATTCTCGGATCCATGTTCATCTCCCGGCTTTTCACTCTTCTGCCGATGGCGCTTTTTATAATCATATTTGGAACAGGATGCGCGTCGAGCCGGGTTGCGCCGCTGGTTGCCGAACCTGTGACTTTCACTGGAACCGTCGAGCTTGCAAGGCCGAATGGAGCAGTGCGGGTTTATCTATCACGCCTGGCTCTTGACCGGGGCGGATACCGGCTCGCCCTTCTGATTCCGCCGGGCATCCCATACCTTATCGCCGAAAGCGATGGAAGCAGAGTCCGCGCAAACTGCTCCATCTCCACATCCGCGTGCCTTTACGACGCGCAGATTTTAACCAAAGCCATGAAACGGATTTTCGATGGGGAAACTGGAAATGGCGAATGGTCGGGGCCGGGTTACACAATCAGACGTGAGCCTCACGATGGCAGATGGAGAACCATGCGAAAGATCGAATACCGGGAAGAACGGGGATATCTTTTTAGATTCATTCCGTCCGGCGGTTAATTCGATTTCCGAATTTGTAGGGGCCACCCGGTGGGTCGCCCTTCTTCATTGTCATTCTGAGTAACGCGAAGAATCTATCGAAAGAATGTTTTATTCTACTTTGATCCTTCGGTCGCTAGAGCTCCCTCAGGATGACAACTTTTGACGCTCGGCGGGGTGTTCTTGTACATTGCAGGGCGAAGCGAAGGCTCCTTCCTTTTCCCTCCCCGA
>JADGAO010000114.1 GCA_015231995.1 Nitrospinota bacterium
TGCATCGCCGGAAAACCATGCGCAATAACCTCAAAAATCTTTGGCAGGGAACCGGGCCTGTGGAGGATATCCTCTTAAAAGCGGGAATAAACCCCACAGCCAGGCCGGAAGAAATTTCGCTGGAGAAATTCGCGGCTCTTTACGGGATGTTCGGGGAAACGGAGTGAGTTAAAGCGAGATTCTTCGCAGAGTTTACCCTGAACCCTGTGAAGGGCTCAGAATGACAATGCTTTGTCATCCTGAGGGAGGCTCTGCGACCGAAGGATCAAAATAGAATATTCGCTAGATGGATTCTTCGCTTCGCTCAGAATGACAATGGTCGTTATTTGTCATCCTGAGGGAGGCCCTACGACCGAAGGATCAAAGTATAATAAAATATTCTCTTCGGTGGATTCTTCACTTCGCTACGCTTCGTTCAGAATGACAATGGTTGCGATTCGGACAGAAATGTGTCCGTCAGCCGAACAGGGCGGTCAATATCAGGTTGTACTCGTCATCGGCAAGGTCGCGTTTCATGGGGGCGTAATCATGGCTGGTGTGTATCTTGTGGAGTAACCATATTTTCCGCTCCTCAACGCTTTTCTGCTCGAAAAGGGTTCTGAACTGCGCCACCATCCGGTCGCCCGCCTGCTTCACTTCGGCGTCTTCGAGAAACGCCTTGACCTCGATGAGTTTGTCCGATTTCCTGCGGTAACGCTCCGCCTTTTTAGTCAGCAGTTTTTCGTAGTTTTCCAGCGTCTCTTCGCCATGGAATGATTTGACCGCGTCAATTATCCCTGAGCTTATCTCTTTCGGCAAAGCCCCCTGAATAGGTTGTTTGAGTATTTTTTCCTCCGTCTCCTTGTCGCGCTGGAAATATTGTTCCACACGGGCGATGATGGCCTTGCCGACGAAGTCGGAGATGAATTTGTTCGCGTCCCTGCGTTCGATATAGTACCGTAAAGCGGCGGTTTTTTGTTCTTCGATTTCACCCGGAGACGGGGCTATTTGCGGTTTTATCGCCGCAAGGGCGTCCATTATTATCTGTTTTTGAACGCCTTTCTGCATCAACGCGGAAGCCATGGTCAAAAGGGCCTTGTTGATGTTTTTTGTGAGGAACTGCGGGTACAGGTTTAGCACTATGTCGCCAAGTATTTCCTCGTCTTCCGCTACCGTCGTTTTTTCGTTGGCCATGCTTCAGGCTGGTGAATTATTGTTTTCTCCATTTATTTTATCACATTATGAATTTATTAAATGTAAAATGTAATGAAAAACGTAATAAAAATGGGTCTTCAACAGAAAAAACATGCCAATTCCTCAGGCCGGACGACTTTTCTCATCCTTAATCCTGGGAAACCGGTTCTGGAGATTGCAGGGTGACAGCCGATGGAATTTTCACTCATATGTTTGAAAAACAACGAAAAATCCAGTATTAATGGATACGGCGCTGGTTACGGGTGGCGCGGGTTTTATAGGCTCGCACTTGGTGGAAAAACTCCTTGGCTTCGGCCTAAGAGTCCGCGTCCTTGATAATTTATCCACCGGGCATGTATCGAACCTCCCGATAAGCAATAGAGCTTTTTCATTAATCGAGGGCGATATCCGCGACCCGCTCACGGTTAGAAAAGCGCTGGAAGGGATGGACGCCCTGTTCCATCTGGCCGCTCTTAGCTCAGTTCCCCGCTCTTTGGCCGAACCGCTGGAAACGGGCAGTATAAACCTTGGAGGGACCATAACCCTTCTCGAAGCGGCCAGGGATTGCGGCGTCAAGCGATTCGTTTTTACAAGCTCCGCCGCTGTCTATGGCGATGTGAAAACACTGCCCGTGCGCGAGGATTCGCCGTTGAACCCAACGAACCCATATGGCGCGGACAAAATGGCGTGCGAACAGCATTTGTCCCTTTTTTCGCGCCAGCATGGGATAAAAACGTTCGCGTTCAGGCTCTTCAACGTCTATGGCCCCCGGCAGAACCCGGATTCGCCATACTCCGGGGTTGTAAGCAGGTTTATCGCCACAGCCATCAAAGGTTGGCCGGTGGAGATTTTTGGAGATGGCCGTCAGACAAGGGATTTCGTGTTCGTCAGCGACGTGGTTGATGTTCTCGCAAAATCCCTTGAAATGCCGGTATCCATCGCGGAGCCGGTGAATGTAGGATCGGGAGAGCCGACGTCGCTTCTACGCCTTGCTGAAACTCTCGAGCAGGTGTTGGGACGCAGTATCGAAAAAGTTTTCAAAGAGCCGCGTGCGGGCGACATCATTCATTCCGTCGCTTCGATAGAGAGGCTCCGGTCTGTTTTCGGGGTGAAGTCGCTCGTGAGTCTGGCGGACGGCTTGAGGGAAACGGTTAATTCGGTTGATGCGAGATTGTAGGGGCAGACCTGTGTGTCTGCCCTCTCTGATCCGTTTTGTCCTCCTTGGCAAGGAGGGCGTTTGGTTAAAAACATGCGGGCGAACACGCAGGTTCGCCCCTACCAAACAATGCGACCAACTCTTACTTTTTCCGTCTCCGGGACGCAAGAAAAGGTGTGAAGAAACCGCCAGCCATGACGCGGCGAAGTTCTTTTGCCGAGGCGATCCGCATCTGTTGAACCTCCTTGCGCCTCCTCAATATTTCCGGCAGTCCTTTTATCGCGTCGAACTTGGCTTTCAGCGTCACACGGCCTTGTCCCTGTAGAACGAAGAAGACGACCGAGGCGATGTTCGCCAGCAGGTGCAGGGGAAGATACAAAAGGAAAAACGGCGCGGGCATGTTCTTGAAAAAAGTCCAGACCAGATTCCTGTGCCCGTGATAAACGGCGAAATCGCTATGCCGTGACGTGGCGCCGGAACCGACATGAAGCGCGGTGGACTCTCGAACATAGAGGCATCGCCCCCCCAACAGGCGTAGGCGAAAAGCGATATCTATGTCTTCGAGATAACAGAAATGCGATTCGTCAAAACCGCCAACAGCCAGGAAATCCGCCGTTTTATACATGGCCGCCGCCGCGCATGGGGCAAAAACCTCCTCCGTTGGTGGATCGAATACGTCCACCGACAGCCCATAACCGCGCCGCCACACCGCGCCGCTTATGTGATACACATCGCCAGCCCCATCCAGCAGTCGTGGGTTTGCGGCGTTCAAAGTCCTGGAGCCGAAAAAGGAGAAACCGGGGTTATCCCGCGCCGCAGTTATTAGCCGTTCCAGCCAGTCGGGTTCCGCGAAAGCGTCGGGGTTGAGCAGGGCGATCCACTCGCAATCAGCCGCCATTCTCGCGGCGATATTGTTCGCCACGGCGAATCCGGCGTTGTAGTTGAGACGGACGATCTGGACGCCTGGAAACCTGTTTTCTACGCCGTCCGCCGAACCATCCGAGCTTGCGTTGTCCACCAGTATCACGCGCCTGGGACGCATGGTCTGCGAGTAAATGGAGCGAAGGCATCTTTCCAGATGCTCTCCGGCGTTCCAGTTGACTACGATAACCGCCACAGCGGCTGTTTTCAGCGCTTCATTCATGATCGTGCAAGCGATGATATCATTTTATGGTCAAAAGGTTCAGCGGGCTTTGGCGCTCCAATCTCCCTATATTCCGCTTCATGGAGACAGTTTCGCATGGGGAAAAAAATAATTTAAAGAAAAGTCTTGCAATTGAAAATTCGTGGCGCTATATTTTGCTGGCTTTGCGCTAAATTCCAAGTTCCTCAATGCGAGAAAAGCGGTATCTAGTAGGGGTCGCTTGCGCCGGTGACGGCTTTTCGTGTTGATTTCATGGCGCCTTCCGCATAGCCGTTTGGCGTGCGCAGTCATTTAAGGAGCGGGCATGGATTTGAAGAAGCGTGTGGAGAGTCTTGCTCTTCCGCTGACGATGTTTTTGCAGAAGCGTGCGGAACGTCTTTCTCTTTCGCTTACAGCGTTTCTAATTCTCTCAGTCCTCGGGGCGGTCGCTTTGGGACATGCTGTCATAGGTGGGGTCTTCTATTTCGGGCCTGTGTATCTGCCCCACGCTCCCAAACAGCCGGTAGCCTTTTCGCACAAGCTCCATGCGGGGACAAATAAGATACCCTGCCAGTACTGTCATTCCGACGCGAGAAGGACCGAGTCCGCAGGTATCCCCACCGCTAAAAAATGCATGAATTGCCATGTGGTGGTGAAGACCGAATCCCCGGAAGTGGTCAAGATAGCGGCGGCGCACGACAACGGCAAGCCGATCGAATGGGTGAGGGTGTACAAGAACCCCGATCATGTGTGGTTTTCGCACAAACGGCATATAAAGAAGGGCGTCGAGTGCCAGACGTGTCATGGGCCTGTGGAGACGATGGAAGTTGTGAGCAAGGTTGTGGATCATCAGATGGGTTTCTGTCTGAGTTGCCACAAGTCAAAGAAGGCGCCCACAGACTGCTGGACGTGCCATACCTAAGGTTTTAATTTGGGGAGTGGAACAGTGGATCGTCGCTCGTTTTTAAAGCTAGGCGCCCTGACGGCGTCCTCCAGCGCGGTTGGAGCGTGTGGGCAAACCGTCCAAAAGGTCATTCCGGCGCTAATTCCCGCCGATGATGGCGTAAACCCGGTTGAAGGCAGGTGGTTCGCCACCTCCTGCATGGAGTGTAACGCCGGTTGCGGAGTTATCGTGCGCACTGTCAACGGCAGGGCTAAAAAGATAGAAGGCAATCCGGCGCACCCTGTCAACCATGGCAAGGCGTGCGCCATGGGCCAGGCGGCCGTCCGCAGGGCATACCACGCCGACAGGCTCAAGGCTCCTCTGTTAAGGAAGGGCGGCAAGGGAAGCAAGCTTGAGGAAGTCACCTGGGACGAAGCGATAAAAGTCCTGGGCGAGAAAATATCAAAGGCCGACGGGAAGGTCTTCTACCTCAACGACGGCGTTAACGACGCGCTGGCTGGCGCGGCCAAGTCCCTTTTCGGCGAGAATCCCGCCTTCACGATCGCATCCAACCATGCGCCGGGAAGAGAGTCTCATTTCGCCGCAGGGGAGGCTTATCTGGATTTTCCGTCCATGCCGTTCCCCGACATCGCCAATTCCGATTTCACGCTCCTTTTCGGGGCGGATGTTTTCGAGTCCGACCGTAGCCCTGTCTATTTCGCCCGCGTGTTCGGGGACAGCAGGCGTAGCAGGCCCTCCGCGCGCGGCAGGTTCATTTACCTCGGTAGCAGATTGTCCGCCACGGCGGCCGCATGTGACAAATGGCTCCCCGTCCCTCCCGGCAAGCTTGGCCTTGTGGCCTTGGCTGTCGCCCATGTAGTGGTTGACGAGGTCATAATCCGCGGCCTTGCCCCCTCGATACCGCGCAACACGCTTTCGCGGTGGATGGAGGCTCTAAAGCAGTATTCCCCGGAGCATGTGGAGAAAGAGACGGAGCTTTCCGCCGAGATAATCAAGCGGCTTGCAAGACCCTTTATAGAAGAAGCTCCCGCAGTGGCGGTGGCCGGCGACGATGTGGCCGGTTATACGAACGGCACGCCCACTCTCAAAGCGGTGTCGTTCCTTAATATGGTTTCTTTCGAGATAGGCCGCGAGAAACTGCGCATAAAGCCCAGGCGCGATCCGGCTCCAGACCCCGACCTTAAAAATCGGATGTTAGGCTGGGTGGGCCTTCCCCAGAGCCAGCAGTCGTTTGCAAAACTCAAGAAGCTTACGGAGGACATGGCCGCCGGAGCTTACAACGTGGGGCTTATAGCCCACACGAACCCCGTGTTCGACACCCCGCAGGCGTTGAACTTCAAGGCGGCGATGGCCAAAACCCCGTTCACGGCCGTATTCGCCCTTTTCATGGACGAGACGACAGCGGACGCCGACCTTGTTTTGCCGGATCATCACTGGCTGGAGAACTGGTCGGCGCAGATTCCGGAGTTTGCGCCGGGAGTGCCTGTGCTGAACCTGGTTCAACCGGTGATATCGCCGTTCACGGCCGCAAGGAACTCTCTTGACGTTATAATAGAAGCGGCGAAGAAAGGCGGGATCGCCTCCCCTTACGCCAACGGCGAACAGTACCTCAAGGCGTTTATCGCCAAATTCCGCGCTGAAATGCTGGAGATACCGCAACAACTTTCCGCCGTCGGCGCATGGGATTTCCTCCTGCAACGCGGCGGCTGGTGGCCGTCCGACGAAGAGGTGGAACCCAAAAATCCGCCGACGACGGACAGGCTGTGGGAGTTGAAAGACAGCTTGGCCGCTCCCGCCCCGGCGTTTGCCGAGGGCCCGAATTTCCCCTTCCATTTGCACCTTTATCAGCCGGTCAGCAGAGGCCGCGGCAAAGGCGCCAACCTCGGCATGTTGCAGGAGATGCCCGATCCGATCACCACGCTTATGTGGCAACACTGGATCGAGCTCAATCCTGCGACCGCCGAGAAGCTTGGAATCAAAGAAGGCGACTTGATCACCGTCATGTCGGCGGCTGGTTCGATGACAGGCCCTGCTTTCCCGTATCGCGGGATCAGGCCGGACGTGATAGCGATACCAATTGGTTTCGGGCACACCAACTATGGAAGCGTGGCCACGAACAGGGGCGACAATCCCATGAAGCTGTTGGGATTGGCGGTGGACGAGAAGTCCGGCGCCTTGGCGTGGCGGTCGCAGAAAGTTGGCGTGAAGAAGGCGGGAGGCTCGGTGGCAATGCTCCGCGACGCCAACCCGAAGGGCGAGTATATGGGCGAAGCGTTCAATCTGTAAAGGCCGGGGAGAGATTCCGTGAAGATATTTAACGCAGACAAGCAGAACGACTACAAATGGGCCATGGTTATAGACCTGGACCGATGTGACGGTTGCGGGGCGTGCGTCATCGGATGCCAGACGGAGAACAACGTCCCGACAGTCGGACAGGACGATGTGGCCACCGGCCGTAGCATGCACTGGATAAGGATCGAGCGCTACATAGAGGGAGAGTATCCCAACGTCAAAGTGCGTTTCCTTCCGATGATGTGCCAGCATTGCGAAGCCGCTCCGTGCGAGAGCGTGTGCCCGGTGTACGCCACTTATCACAACGACGAGGGACTCAACGTGCAGGTGTACAACCGGTGCATCGGCACCAGGTTCTGCGGCAACAACTGCCCTTACTCTGTGCGGTTTTTTAACTGGTGGGATCCATCTTTTGACGAGGCCACCAGGAATCAGCTCAACCCCGACGTCTCTGTGCGCGAACGCGGCATCATGGAAAAATGCTCGTTCTGCATGCAGAGAATCAGGAGGGGCAAGGATCACGCCAAAGACGAAGGGCGTCCGGTCAAGGACGGCGACATACAGCCGGCCTGCGCGCAGACGTGTCCTACGGGCGCTATAACTTTTGGCAACATAAACGACCACGAGAGCAAGGTTCACGAGATGGTCCATGGGAAGAGAGCTTACAGGCTATTTGAGGAAAAAGGGACGCACCCGTCCGTCTATTACCTAAAGGGAGGGGCCGAGAATGTCTTCTGAGACCGCTACGGGCCACGAAACCCATTCTCATACCCACGGCGGGGGCCATCACCACTCCCCTGAGGAACTGAAAAGCCTCACAGAGCTGGAAGGGCTTCGGGATTCCGCCAGGAACAAGGCGAAGGCCGACTACGGCGACGCCAACATTTATCTGTCCGAGAAAGATTTCAACGACGACAGCTTGCGTCCGATGTTCGAGACGAAGCCTGGGTATTTTCTTTTCGTCATAGCCCTCGCCTCGGTGATGGCCGTCGGCGTGGCGGCTTTCGTGCGCCAGATGGTTGTCGGCATGGGCGTCACCGGCCTGCATCAACCGGTTTTCTGGGGCGCGTATATCGCCACGTTCGTCTTCTGGGTGGGTCTGTCCCACTCCGGCACGATCGTCTCTTCCATACTCCGGCTTACGATGGCCAACTGGCGCCGTCCCATACTTCGCGGCGCGGAGGCTATGACGGCCTTTTCGCTGATGGTCGCCGGCCTGTTTCCGATGATCCACGTGGGGCGCCAATGGCGCGTCTACTACATGTTCCCGCTTCCCAACCAGAGGGAGCTATGGCCCAACTTCAAGTCCCCGCTGATGTGGGACATGATGGCTATATCTATCTATCTTACCGGCTCCCTGACGTTCCTTTACATAGGGCTTTTGCCTGATATTGCGACGGCCAGGGACAGGGCTATATCCAACGGCAACTGGCGCGCCGGTTATCTGAGGTTGTTGGCGCTTGGATGGCGCGGCGGGAATTACGACTGGGCGGTCTATAACAAAGCCTCCCTGTTCCTCGCCGTGATAATTCTGTGTATCGCGCCGTCGGTTCACACGATAGTGTCGTGGGACTTCGCCATGACAATGACGCCCGGTTGGCATACGACGATATTCGGCCCCTACTTTGTCGTGGGCGCGATAAACTCCGGCGTCGCCGGCGTGATACTGCTGATGATAATCATCCGCTCCATATTCAAATTACAGCACATCATCCGCGACCTGCACATAGACTGTCTGGGGCAGTTGCAGTTGGTGATAGCGCTCATATGGCTCTACTTCTACTTCTGTGAGTTCAACGTCACCTGGTACTCGCATAAGCCGGAGGAAATGGCCGTATGGGACTGGCAGTGGGAGAGGTTCCCGCTCCAGTTGATCGCCATGGTCGGCGGAACCGCTCTGGCCGTTGGCCTGCTAGGTTTCAAAAAGATCCGCCGCAACATGAAGGCGATGGTCGCCATAACCATACTTATAAACATCGGCATGTACTGCGAACGCTACCTTATCGTGGTGCCGGTGCTTAGCCACAGGGACAACCCGTACAAATGGACGGATTATTGGGCTTCGCCTACGGAGCTTTCCATAATACTGATGTCCTTCTGTTTCTTCGCACTGCTATACGCGGTGTTCATAAAGGTTTTCCCGATAATCACGATGGCCGACGTCAAAGAGGGCGTGGTCATATCCGGCGATGTGCGGCTGGGCAAACACGCGGTGCGCGTGCAGGTGAAGGAGTAATTTATGGCGAAACAGGCTCATTACACTGTCCTTGGGCTTTACGGCAAGCTGGAGGTTGTGGCCAACGCGGTTGACCCGATAAGGGAAAAGTTCGCCGTGAAAGACGGGGATATCCAGTTGCTGACTTCGGCGGCTCTTCCAGAGAACGCGATTGTGGAAGACCACAGGCCCTACCCGATAGTCTATTTCGTGTGGGTTTTGGGGATTGTAGGGTTCTTCCTGGCGATCATCCTCGCCGGCGGAACCGGATGGATCATGAACCTCAACGTGGGCGGCAAACCCCCGTTCTCCTGGGCGCCCACCGGTATCATCACTTACGAGTTCACCCTGCTGTTTTCGGTTATCGGCACAGTGGTGGGCCTGCTCTATTTCACAGGGCTTCCCGATTGGACCGACAGGGCTTACGACCGGGATATTTCCGACGGGGCCTTGGGGCTTTTGCTAAAAGTGGCTAACGTCCACGACCAGGAAGAGGCGGCGAAGATGATGAGCCAGTCCGGGGCCTACAAGATTGTGAAGGGGGAGAATAACTTCTGATGATGTGGAGGAAAGGGGCAGGGCTTTTGTTGGTGGCGTTCCTTGCGGCGTCATGCGAGAACGTTGACCTGGATCTTCACGACCAGATCACGTTCAAGCATCAGGAATATCCCATGATACCGGCTCCCAAAGGGTCGGTTTCCATGAATCCTAAAAGGTTCGATTACTCCACGGTGGACGCGGTGATGGTGACCAGCCCGGTGAAGCGGACGAAGGATAGCGTGGATGATGGGAAGAAGCTGTATGATATCTTCTGCATCGCCTGTCACGGTCCTGACGGCACTACGACCGGTATGCCTGTGGCGGATAAGTTCGAGCCAAGGCCCGCGAACCTGAAAAACGAGACGGCGCTGGCGTTGACCGAAGGCGAGATATTTCAGAGGATCGTTGTTGACGGAATGGGCATTATGCCCGGATACAAGTTTGAGATGTCGGACGAAGAGGCGTGGAAGGTTGTGTCCTACGTCATGCAATTACAGGGCAGGAAATAAGGAAATAAGGGGGTAGCCGGACATGCGAAGTTTGACTATAGCCGTAGCGATCACCTTTTTGGCCGCTGGCCACGTATTCGCTCAGCAGG
>JADGAO010000115.1 GCA_015231995.1 Nitrospinota bacterium
TCGATGGTGGCCAAGCTCATCGTGCACGGGATAGACCGGGCCGAGGCGTTGGCGAAGATGAACCGGGCGTTGCAGGAGTTTCATATCGGCGGGATAAAGACGACGATCCCGCTTCATCTTGACGTGCTCAAGACCGAGGAGTTTTTGAGCGGCAAATACCACACGGGAAGCCTGGAGCGCATACTGGCTTCCAGATAGACGGATGGAACTTGTTATTCTCGGTAGCGGAACCTGCTCCCCGAATCCCGCAAGGATGGCTCCCGGCTATTTCCTTACGATAGGCTCCACGCGGTTGTTGATAGACCCCGGCCCCGGGGCCGTTGGCAGGGCCGTGGCGATGGGGCTTGATCCTTATGAAGCGGACGCGGTGGCGCTCACCCACAACCATCTTGACCATTCGGCGGACATGCTTCCATTTCTTTTCAGCAGGAAAAATTGCAGACGTTCATCCGCAGTAGAAGACATTAGGATTTTCGCCCCACGCGGGTTTACTGCCGATTTCGCCAAGCTGATGGAAGTTTACGGCAGGCTCATCGTCTCCGACAATTACAGGATAGTCATCGAAGAGATGGGGGCCAACGAATGGGAGGAACCGTCGTTTTCGATACGCTCAGCGCCGGTGTTGCATTCCGGCTCCGCAGTCGGATATAGGTTCAGCAAAGCCGGAGGGCCGTCGCTCGCATATTCTGGCGATACCGGTTATTGCGAGGAGATCGTGGAGCTTGCCCGCGGGGCCGACATACTGCTGATAGAATGCTCCTACCCGGACGGGACTATGACGGACGGGCACATGACCCCGTCGGAAGTGGCTGTCGTCGCCAAAGAAAGCGGCGCCGGGAGCGTGGTCATCACGCATCTCCAACCGGAGATGGACGTTGGGGAAGCAGTGCGGATAATCCGCAGTTCCGGCTACAGGGGTGAAGTCACCGCCGCAGAAGACGGCATGAGAATACGTATATGAGAAACGCCCAGACAGTGGAGCGGAACCGATGATAGGATTGCCGCCGGAATCAGTCGCGCTGATACTTGTCCTGTTGATAGCGATTTTCAGGGCCATTCAACACCTTCTGGACAAGAACGCACGGCTTGTCGCCGCCGCAGGTTCCGGCAACCTTTCGGGAGTCCTTGCGCTCCTGGAGCGTGGGGCGGATATAAACCATCGCGACAGGAATGGAAAAACTGCCATCACCGAAGCTGTGGCCAAAGGGCGTCACGAGGTTCTAAGGGCGTTGCTCGTGCGTGGCGCAAGCCCCAACATGGCTGGGAAAAACGGACGTACCGCGCTCATGCTGGCGTTGGAGACCGGCCAGCAGGAGATAGCGCTGGAGCTGATCAAGCTCGGCGCGGACGTTAATATGAAAGACGATTCCGGGGCCGGCGCCCTTCTAATGGCGGCGGAGAGCGGAGCTGGCCAGGTTGTGGCCGAGCTTGTTTCCAGAGGGGCGGATACCAACGCGATCGAGGCGACCGGCGGGGTGACCCCGATTATCGCCGCCGCGCAAAACGGGCATGAGGGGGTTGTCCACCTTCTTGCGGACAAAGGGGCCAAGGTCAACGCCCGCGATAACGCCGGGCTTACCGCGTTGCATTTCTCGGCGGCGGACGGAGACTCCGATTTGACGCTGACACTGCTCGGCAAAGGCGCCAGGGTGAACGTGCGCGACAACGATGGGAAAACGCCCTTCACGCTTGCCAGGGAGGCGGGGCATAAAGACACAGCCGAAATTCTCCGGCAGGCAGGGGGAACTCCCTGAGGCGCCCTTTTTATTTTGCAAAGACTCTGCGGACTGGTTAGCCGTCCCGTCACGCGAACGGACGCGCACAAACGTTTCCGTCGCCGGTGTGTCCTGGCCGGCTTCTTCCACGAAATATGAGCGCCCGCCGCAAGACGGGATAACAGTATCGCCAGCCCGCAGATACAACGCTTGCGAAAAGCCGAAAGGATACTTCAATCCGTTCGGAGCCCTATACGACTTATCGGCGCCTGTCTGGAAATATTTAGCGGATTTGCGGAAAAATTTATAACGTCATACACAACTGAAGCCATGTTCCCCGGTATCGAAAAAACGAGCGTTTGCCGTTCCCGTCGCAAACAGTTTTATCGGCTGGATGACATGCGGGGTTATAATAGCTGAAAATGACGGAGCCACCCGGCTGTAACAATGACCGTTGAACGGGTCCCATTGTGTTTTCAAATAACGGAGCTATGTCCGCGCCATGCTCATAACCGACTATCTATCGGAAGACCTCATCCTCACCGGTATGCCCCATTGCGCAAAAGAGGAGGCGCTAGGGGCGATTGTGGATCACCTTATCAAGGCTGGCAGGATTACCCCTGACCGTCGACAGATACTGCTCTCCAAGATAATGGAGCGCGAAAACCTGTCGTCCACAGGGATAGGCGGAGGGGTGGCCATCCCCCACACCTCCGGCGAGAACGTGGAGAACATGATAGTCGCCGTGGGACAGTCCCCTCAGGGGGTGGAGTTCGAGTCGCTTGACGGGGAGCCGGTGAATGTCATTTTTCTGATAGTCGGTTCGGAACGCGCCCCCAGGACTCATCTCCAGATACTCGCCACTATCGTCAGGTTGTGCAAGACCGACAACCTGATCAAATCTATCACGTCGGCCCAAAACGCGAGCGAGATATTCGGCATACTCTCCGGGACGGAGGTTAAATAAGCCGTTTATAGCTGAGCTGTCTGTTTTTATTCGAGATTCACGCAGGCTTGTCCGCTTGATCCCAGTTTGCGACAGGGATCGCCCCCACTTGGCCCCAGCATGTATCCCCCTTCACGAGGGGAGCTTTGGATAATCAAAGATTTCCATATTTTGCCATCCTGAGGGAGGGGGAGGCTTTGCGACCGAAGGAGTATGTACTATCATTTTATAGCCTATGAGTAATATACAAGGATCAAAGTACAATGGAATATTCTATTGATGGATTCTTCGGCTTTGCCTCAGAATGACAATATTGCGAACGTGATGACATGCAAAGCTCTCCCTTCGCTTTTGGAATTACGGGTAAAAGACCGGGGTTTATCCCCGCTAACCATAAACCCAAAGCCAGCGTATGGTTTGACATGGCGATTGCCATCATGATATACATGAAATTTACGCCATTTGAGGAAGTTATGGGCGGGGAGCGTGGTTTTGCGCTTTTGGTGAAGGTTGCCCCCATCCCAGAAGAAGGTGAAGAAGGACGGTGGGAAATACCGCCGGAGGCTTTTAAAAGCGGCGCGGACGAGGTTCATCCGTTGCCTGTTAAAGGCAATGCCGTCCTTAGCGGACGCATTTACAAAGACGACAAGACAGTTTTTTTCAACGGCGCGGTTACGGCCACGCTGGATTTGTCATGCTCCAGGTGTTTGAAACAGTTCGAGATGGACATCAAAGAGGATGTCACGGCGGTCTTCATGCCGAGGGCGGTCATGAGTTCCGTGGTGGACGAGGTTGAGGTCACGCAGGAAGACCTTGACGTCCAGTTGTACGACGAAGAAGAGTTGGATCTGTTCGGCCCGGCTCACGACCAGGTGGCCTTGGCCCTTCCGATGAGGCCGCTGTGCGACGAGTCGTGCAAAGGCCTGTGTCCACGGTGCGGAAACGACTTGAACGAAGGGCTTTGCGGTTGCTCCGAGCCGGTGGGAGACTCGCGGTTCGCCGCGCTGAAGAAACTTAAGTTTTGACAGTCCGGTTTTAGGTTGGCCGGTTTAACCCGGTTTGCCATGTCCGGGCTTATTTTTTATTGATCTTGTAGCGTTATCGAGATGGAGGTTTAGAGATGCCGGTACCGAAGAAAAAAACGACCAGGGGCAGGCGCGGATTGCGCAGATCCCACGACAGGCTGGACGCCCCGGCCTTTTCCGCCTGTTCCAACTGCGGCGCGTTAAGGCGTCCGCACAGGGTGTGCGAGCAGTGCGGGCATCACAACGACAAGCCTGTTTTGCAGATCGAAGAAGCCTGACAGGCGGGCTTATACAGACGGATGAACCTGCGGCCCTCTTCAAGTCTTGACGGATGAATCAGGCCAGACCGGAGCGGATATGAACAACCATCAGGGTCTTCATCTTTCGGGAGAGGGCGTTTTGGGACGCGCCAGAAAAGTGGCCCTTGACGCCATGGGGGGCGACAACGCGCCCGGCGTCAACATTGACGGGGTTATTCTTGCGCTCGAAACTCTACAGGGCGTTGATGTGACGCTGGTGGGGGACGAGTCCCTCCTGCGCGCGGAGCTTTACAAGCGCAATTTCTCTCACCCCGCCGTATCCATCCGCCACGCGGGGGAGGCCATCGGGATGGACGAGTCCCCGTCGGTCGCGCTACGCAAAAAAAGAAACTCCTCCATCCACGTTGGCATCACGATGGTGCGCGACGGGGAGGCGGACGCTTTCGTTTCAGCGGGCAACACGGGCGCCGTAATGGCCGTGGCCGCCGTTATACTGCGGACACTCGAGGGGATAGACCGGGCGGCAATCGCCATACCGTTGCCCACGGCTACCGGCCACACGGTTTTGCTCGACGCCGGGGCCAACGCCACATGCAAGGCCTTCCACCTTTACCAGTTCGGCATAATGGGTTCCATTTACGCCGAATACGTCCTTGGCGACAAACGGCCCAAGGTGGGGCTTTTGTCCATCGGCGAGGAGGATATCAAGGGTAACGATATCACCCGCGAGGCGTTCGAGATGCTCACCAAAAGCTCGCTCAACTTCATTGGCAACGCCGAGGCGAAACTTTTGTATAAAGGCGTCGCCGACGTCGTGGTGTGCGACGGGTTCACGGGGAACATCGCGTTGAAAATATCCGAATCCGTGGCGGAGATGATATCGAAGTTCCTTAAAGAGCTTTTCATGACCAACTGGCGGACGAAGCTCGGATATCTTCTGCTCAAACCGTACATCGAGAAAATGAAAAAACGGATAGACCACGCCGAGGTTGGCGGCGCGCCGCTGTTGGGTATCAACGGGGTGGTCTTCATCTCGCACGGTTCGTCGTGCCCGCGGGGAATAAGAAGCGCGCTTATGGCGGCCAACCGGTTTATCGCCGAAGACGTAAACGGCCACATAAAAGAGAGCCTCGCGCAGAACCGCCACATACTCGACCCCAAGAAACTGGCCAAGGAGGAAAAGCCGGGCCTGCTGGAGCGCGTCAAACGCGGGATAGGCATCTCCGGCTCGCCGGACAGAGAGGAGCCTTAGATGACCCATTCCGGTAAACGCTCGCGCATAGCCGGGTTGGGCATTAACCTTCCTTCAAAAATCCTCACCAACGCCCAACTCGAAAAGATGGTGGACACTTCCGACGAGTGGATACTCACCCGCACCGGCATCAGGGAAAGACGGATAGCAGACGACGGGGAAACCGCCTCCACCCTGGCCATTCCAGCCGCTCAGGAGGCTCTGAGACGGGCTGGCGTGGCGCCGGAAGACCTGGACCTCATCGTCTGCGCCACATCCACTCCCGACATGTCGTTCCCTTCCACAGCGTGCCATATACAGCGCGGGATAGGGGCGAAGGGTTGTCCGGCCTTCGACATATTGGCGGCGTGTTCCGGTTTTGTGTACGGCCTTTCGGTGGTGGACAACTTCATACGCGCCGGATCGGCGAAAAACGCGCTTCTCGTGGCGAGCGAGATTTTTTCGAGAATAGTGGATTGGGAAGACCGTAACACGTGTGTCCTCTTCGGCGACGGGGCGGCGGCTGTGGTTATAAAAGCGACGGAGAGCTCCTCGCATGTCATTGACTCGAGGATACGCGCCGACGGATCATACGCGGACTTGCTTACGGGCGGCGGCGGATCCGCCAGCATCGTCTCGGCCAAGCAGTTCGACCCCAAATCCCATTTCATAAAGATGAAGGGGAACCAGACCTTCAAGGTGGCCGTCACCAACATGGCGGAAGTCTGCTCATCGCTTCTCGCCGACAACGGATATACGGCAAACGACGTGGCGTTGGTCATCCCTCATCAGGCCAACATAAGGATAATCCACGCGGTCGCCAAAAGCCTGAACATCCCCGAGGACAAGATGTACATAAACGTCCACAGGTATGGCAACACATCGGCGGCGACGGTGCCGATAGCCATGTACGAGGCGCAGGAAGAGGGAAGGCTAAAGAAAGGGGACCTTGTTTTGCTTGTGGCGTTCGGTGGCGGGCTTACCTGGGGATCGGCGCTGGTGAGGTGGTAGGGCGGGGACAAGGGGTAAGCATGGGGATTTTTCAGGAATATATCGAGAGACGCATGCCCGTCAGCGAACTGGTGGCGGAGAGAAAATCCTATCTACGAAAAATCAGTGAGATAAGGGGTGGAAGAAACATCCTTGTATATGCCTCCAATTTTCGAGTGTCTGACGCGGCGAATTACATTTGGCAAGAAGATTTACTGCCCCTCTCGGATCAGCTTTCCAACCTTAGCGGCCCTTCGTTGGATGTCATCATTGAAACGCCTGGCGGAATCGGCGAAGTGGCCGAGGACATGGTAAGAATGATTCGGCACAAATTCGAGGATGTTGCTTTTATAATTCCCGGCTCCGCCAAAAGCGCTGGAACCATCATGGCTATGTCTGGAGACGATATTCTGATGGAGCCGGATTCCTCTTTGGGGCCGGTAGACGCCCAAATGAGTTGGCAGGGTAGAGGCTTTTCGGCGGAAGCTTTCAAAGAAGGGCTTGAGGCCATAAAAACCGAGGTTGAAGGTAAGGGAGCATTGAACAAGGCTTATATTCCGATACTTCAAAATATCTCACCGGGTGAGATTCAACATGCCGCAAATGCGATGGAATTCGCAAAAAACCTTGTGACTCAATGGTTGCAAAACTACAAGTTCCGGACATGGGAGCGCCATAAATCAACCGGAGACCCTGTTACAGAGGAAACCAAGAGGCGAAGGGCGAATGAAATAGCCAAGGAATTGTCGAATCACAGCAAGTGGAAAACCCACGGAAAATCCATTAAGATATCGGACCTTCGGGAAATGGGCCTGCGAATAACGGATTATAGTGAAAACACTGCGCTGTATGACGCGATCCGCCGTTATTATGTGTTACTGAACGTATTTTTCGAAATATCCCCGCAAATCTACAAGGTCATTGAAACGCCCACCTCGCAGATATATAAGCGCAAATCCGTTGAAAAAGAGGCCGCAAACCCCAAGCTCGCCGACAAAGCGATAATTGAATTAAGTTGTGAAAAGTGCAAAAACACTAGTAAGATACAATTGAATTTTAAAACTGGAATTCCTCTGGATGAAGGGGTTTTGGCATATCCGCCGAACGACATTTTCAACTGTCCGTTTTGCGGCGCGGAACACAATCTGGTAGCCATCAGGCAGAATGTCGAGCTTCAGACTGGGAGAGGAAGGATCAAATGAAAAACGAGAAACAGGCCTCTAGCGAATACGGGGAATATAAGATCGTCTTTGAAAGGCTGATTAAGGACGATTCTGATACGGAAAGCCTTCTATCGCCAAAGCTTGTCCAGGAAATGGAAGAAATAGAGGCGCTCAGGCGTTTTTCCAGCGAGTTAAAAAAAGAATCTGCCTTTTTTTACAGTTCCACTGCCTAAATCTGCTTTGTTATAGTGTGTTTCCTTTTTGGTTTTACAATGCGTAGGGTCTGAACCGCACATTGCGCGGGAACAGGCCGGTATGCTGGCCGGAGAAAAATTTCTTTTCGGCGGGTTTTCAAGACGGGAGGATTTTCGAAGATGCGTGGTTCGGACGAGAAAGAAGCGAGAATCGATTTAAGTTACTACCGCGACTGGGTTTCCAAACGCGAAAAAGTCATCGAGAAAGACAAAAAAAAGACCGTAAACTTTATAACGATCTCGCGGGAGTTCGGATGCGAGGGGTTTGAGCTGGCTGAAAAGCTGGTGGAAAAAATCAACGCCGCCAAGGGGACCCCCTGGAGCCTGTTCACCAGGAAGATGATCGAAGAAGCCTGCGCCACCGGCGCGATGGAAGCGCAGGATATCCATGCGATATCGGAGAAGCGCTGGACGTTCAAGGACTGGTTCGTGGACGCGCTGGTGCCGCGCTATCTGCAATCCGGCTCGTCCGTGGTGTTCCTGCGTATGCGCAACATGATCCTCAACCTCGTTGACAAAGGCAACTGCGTCATCCTCGGCGGCGGCTCTCAGATACTCACGCAGAATCTCGACCCGAAGAAGTTTCACGGTTTGCACATCAGGATCGTCGCCTCATACAGTTGGAGGCTCAACCGGATTGAAAACATCTACAACCTGCAGAGGGAAGAGGCGGAGAACATGCTACGCGCCCGGCAGGACGCGCGCGACAGGTTCATAGCCGATTTCACTTCGCTCAACGCGGCGGACGATTCCTTGTACCACGTCGTTTTTAACAACGCGCGCAACACCCCGGAGATGATGGCCGACCTGATTCTCGAGTATATGAAGATCGTCAAAGCCCTGGACTGACCGATATCTGACCGGCCCATAGCGGGCCGTAGCCTTTATCTCGACGCCCGGCGGGGTGTTTTTACACCCCGTCGACAGCGCGTCGTTTGCTGGCATGATCTTGTCGGTTGTCCACTCGATTGGCTCAGGGCGCCATTTTATTTATAAAAAATGAACATCGAGCCTGGCATAACCATCCGTCGCGCAAAGCCCGCCGATGTCGGGACGCTCACCGATATTGACCATGTCTGTTTCTCCACGCCGCTGGCTTATGAGGTGGAGACGTTCCTTTATTACCTGAACGATCGTTTGTCTGAGACATGGGTGGCCGATAGCGCGATGGGCGTAATCGGGTTCACCATCTTCGAAATGGAATCACGGGAACGCGCCCATTTCATCACGCTCGACGTACTTCCGGAACATCGCAAAAAACGAATCGGCTCTGCGTTGATGGATCACGCGCACGAGCGGGCGAGGGAGCTTGGCGCGTCGCTGATGGTTTTGCAGGTGGCGGTCGTAAATCGTGTGGCTATGGATTTTTACGAGCGTCGCGGATATGCGAAGACGCGCATCATCAAAAGATATTACGAAGACAAATCCGATGCGTGGGAGATGGAGTTGGGCCTGTGATCGCGGGTTTTTCCGCCACGCCTTCCTGAATCATTTCCCTCTATCTGTCATCTAACCAGCCTGCAGTAAACAAAAATCGTTTTTCAATCTGAAGATGTAAGGAGTGTCGGCATGAGGATATTGGTTTTGGCCATGATTGCGTCGTTGATAAGCGGCCCGGCGTTTGCGGAAGTCACGAAGGAACAGGCCGTCGAGAAATCGAAGGAAATGGTCAAGGAACTCGGTGGCGGGCTTAAAGGCAAATTGCAGGAGGCGGTGAAAGCGTCCGGGTTTGGCGGGGCGATCTCCGTTTGCAAAGAGATCGGGCTTGTCCGCGCAAAAGAAGTGGGGGACAAGTTCGGCGGCTCTATCCGCAGGGTCACTCATAAAACGCGCAACCCGCAAAACGCTCCCGATTCTCACGAGGCCGATGTCCTGACGAAAATGGAGCATGACCATCATGCTGGCAAATTACAGGAGGCCTATGTCGAGGCCGTCACCGGCGCCGACGGCAAGAAAAACCTGCGTTTCATGAAACCGATAGTCACCGAGGCGTTGTGCCTCAACTGCCACGGCGCGCCGGACAAACTCAATCCCGACGCGGCCAAGGCCATACAGCTCAATTACCCGAACGACAAGGCCACCGGCTATGGCGCCGACCAGGTGCGCGGGGCGTTCAGCGTGGTTTATCCGTTGAACTGAATCCGGCTTTATCTGTAGGGGCGCCCCTACAAAGCAGGATATACGTTCGCGCCCGACGGGGTGTTCTTGTGCATTTGCAGAACGAAGTGATGGCGCCATCCTTTTCCCTCCCCGAAGTTCGGGGATGTGGCGTGTACTCGCGCCGGATAGTAGCCCCCCTGACAAGGGGGGTGGCGCGAAGCGCCGGGGGGGGGGTAAACCCGTATTCCGAAGTTGAGGAGAGATTCTTCGCTATCGCTCAGAATGACAA
>JADGAO010000116.1 GCA_015231995.1 Nitrospinota bacterium
ATTGGATAGAACGGCCAGCCGGAGCGGCGCCCCGATAAAATCGTAGATAATCTGGAAAATGGATTTATTCATGTTCTCTTGTTACTTTGTCATTCTGTCGATCATTGTCATTCTGATGAGCGTTGCATTGTCATTCTGAACGTAGTGAAGAATCCATCTAAAGAATATTCAATTTCACCTTGATCCTTCGGTCGCTACGCTCCCTCAGGATGACAACGAGAAGTTTATTGATGGCCTTGAGAACTTGAACACGATTCCAGACGTATGGGAGATTTCTTTGTGAAAGATATCGCGCTTGTCACCACATCTTCTTTTGGCGAATACGATGACGCGCCTCTGCGTATGCTACGAGACGCTGGCTATGAGCCGATCCTCAACCCTCATGGCCGGACACTTACCGAAAAAGAAATAGGCGATCTGACGCTCGAACGGCGCCCGGTGGGGATCGTCGCCGGGACGGAGCCTATCACCCGCGCAGTCATGACAGGCGGCCTTCCACAACTGCGCGTCGTTTCCAGAGTAGGAACGGGCGTATCCAACGTGGACAAGAAAGCGGCCAGCGAATTGGGAATCGCTGTTCTCAACACGCCGGACGCGCCCACGCAGGCGGTGGTGGAGCTGACGGTGGGCCTTGCGCTGGCCGTGGCGCGAAGGATAGCCGAAACCGACGCGATAATACGAGGCGGCGGATGGAAGAAGTTGATGGGATCGCTTATCGGCGGCAAGACCGTTGGTGTTATCGGCGCGGGCAAGATCGGCAGGGCCGTGGGCAGAGCGTTCGCCGGTGGATTCGACTGCCGGGTTATCGGATATGACCCGTATCTTGCCGAAGACGCATGGAACGGATATGGGATGGAGCGCGTTGCCGAACTCGACGCGCTTCTCGCTCAAAGCGACATCATCACCCTGCATGTCTCCGGCTCCGCGCTGATCATCGGCGAAAAACAATTCGATGCGGCCAAGCGCGGCGCGATTATACTTAACGCGGCTCGCGGAGGGCTGTTGGACGAAGAGGCTCTTGCCGTCCGTCTTGCGGATGGAAGGGTTGGCGGAGCCGGCCTCGACGTCTTTTCAATCGAGCCGTACAAAGGGCCGCTGACCAATTCCCCTCAAACGGTGTTGACGGCGCATATGGGCTCATACGCCCGCGAAACCCGCGTGAGGATGGAAATGGAAGCGGTCGGCAATCTGCTTACGTCACTTAGAGAGGGCAACTAATGAAAAAACGCCGGGCTATCGTATTTGGAGGATCGGGCTTTCTTGGAAGCCACGTGGCAGACGCCTTGCAGGATAGCGGATACCAGGTCTCTGTTTTCGACGTCATGAAATCATCCTACCTGCGCGAAGGGCAGGAGATGGTTGTAGGGGACATTCTCGATCAGGAAGCGGTTTGCCGGGCGGCCAAAGATTGCGATGTGGTCTACCAATTCGCGGGAATGGCGGACATCGCGGAGGCTCATGAAAATCCGGTGAGGGTGGCGTCGCTGAACATCATGGGTACGCTCCATTCGCTGGAAGCGGCAAGAATCAACGGCGCGCGCCGGTTCATCTTCGCCAGCACGGTTTATGTTTTCAGCGACCGGGGCAGTTTTTACCGCGCCAGCAAACAGAGCGCGGAACGCTTCGTCGAGGCATATCGGGAGCGGTATGGGCTGGACTACACGATATTACGTTACGGATCGCTTTACGGGCGGCGGGCCGACGACCGCAATTTCATCCACAGGATGGTGCATCAGGCGCTGGCCGAAGGAAAAGTCCGCTATCAAGGCACGGGACAGGAATTGCGCGAATACATCCATGTCACCGACGCGGCCCGGCTGAGCGTGGAAGCGTTGAACGACGCGTACGCAAACCAGCATCTGATCCTCACCGGGGTGGAAAAACTTAAGATCGAGGAATTGTTCACCATGCTCCGCGAGATGCTTGGGGGAAAGCTCGATTTCGAATTCAACAAGCTTGATCTGCCGACCCATTACACCATCACGCCGTACACTTTCAGCCCCACGATAGGGCGCAAGATGACCTCGCAGAACTTTACCGACGTCGGACAGGGCCTTCTGGACTGTCTGGCCGAAGCGCATCAAAAATCATCGTCGCATATGTATCCGAGCCTCGACTGGCTCGTTGACGACGACTACCGGGAAAAAGGCAAGTAACAGAGCCGCATGGCCCAAACGTCTCCGGCTCAGCTATATTTGGCTTCGGCGGACAATCCGCCCACAGCCATCGCATTGAAGGAAACCCGCGTCAACTGGCGGTATGTGGGCGCGTCCGTAAAAAACTACGCCGCCTTTCACCGTCATTTAGAATCGCCTGGCGCAAAGGAAGTGGATCCATCGCGATTCCACAGCTTCTGTCTCGAGTCGGAGAAGGCGTTTCAGGAATGGTCGGAGAAGGCCGACGCCGCGTTCGGCGACGATCCGCTTCAATGGAGCGACGAAGTATATTGCAGGAATCCGTTCAGTAGCGATCTATTCCGTTTCATGATGGAGGCTACCTTCCTGGACAAACTCCTCAAGGAAAAAGAAAACATCCTTGTGATTGTGGAGGAGCTGGCGCTATTCGAAGCGTTCGAGAGGCTGGCTTTGAAAAACGGTTGCTCTGTCGTGAAACTTACAGCGCCCCCGGCCGGGTTGACGACGATAAAACGGCTCCGCCAAATCGCCCGGTTCGCCCGGGAGACATCGCGGATGGCCTTTGTGATGATAGCGGCAAGGGTAATGGGAGTTGGCGTGGTTAATGAAGGAAACCGGCCCGACACGCTTCTTGGCGTCTATTTAACGCCCGAAGCGATTCGTAATGGAAATATCGAAACAAAAGAAGTTCCGAGAATCTACGAGATGGCGGAGAGTTGCGGGTTTTCTCCCGCGTTTTTCCCGATACTGCTTTACTCTTCGCTCTCATCGGCTTTGCGTCTCTTGAAAGACTCGCGCGGGGCGCGTCAATCAATTGTACTCATAGAGCGCGTTTCAAGTTTCTCCACGGTTTTACGGACGGTTTTCAGCGTTGTCCTGTCGTCCTTGAAAAAATCCAGAGATGAGAATTTTAACGGCATCGAAACTCGCCAGCTTGTTGATTCGGCGCGAAGCGCGACAGGCGTAAGCTACAATCAATTTATCGCCATCCTTATATACAAGGCGATGAGTAGCCTTGCAAAAGACGGCGTTCCATTAAAACGGTTTATTTTGTTATACGAAAACCAGGTCATACATAAATGTTTCGCTCTGGGCGCTAGGAAAGCGTTTCCGGGAGCTCTGGTGACTGGGCTTCAGAACAACATCTCAGATATATCAAATTTCCCAAGCGTGGTTATCAACAAGGCTGAACGCGACTCTTTGGCCTCTCCATCGCGCATATTCGTCTCCGGGCCACTGCCGCTAAAGCGGTTTACACGGAGGGTTCGGGGGTTTCCCTGCTCTATCGCAAAAGCGGAGCGATACCATTTTCTGCACGGGCTGGCTGATGAGATGAGCGGCTCCCACTTGGGACGGGCGCTGGTGATAGCGTTGTCTTTCAAGGCGAACGTCTCTGCGGAGGTTCTTGCGGCTTTATCGGAAACGATGGAGGAGGCGGTGAGCAAAGAATGGAGAATACTTATCAAACCGCACCCGCGAGCGACGATGGAAAGCGTGCTAAAGTCGCTTTCGGATATTGGAGGGACTCCGCCACCGGCTCAAGCGGAGTTTACGAATCAACCGATGCCGGAGCTTTACCGGGTTGCCGGGGTCGTCTCGGCTTCCACGACAAGCGCAGTGGTGGAGGCTGTGTGCCTTGGGATACCCGTTATTATCCCGATGAGCAGAGTCGGCCTGAACATTCAACCATATTTGCCGGATACGGCAAGCCCGATTGCGATGGAAGCATGGACGCCCAAAGAGGCGCACGACGCGTTCGTTCAATGGACGGACGCGAAGCCGCCTGTAAGCGACACGGAGAGAATGGCGATAGGGGGCAGGTTGCGCGAACAGTTTTTCAGCGCAGAGGCTATGGATTGCAAAGCGCATTTCATGTTGGACAGGACTAGCTGATGGGCCGCGTCATAAAAAAAATAATTTTCATATCGCCGCCAGCGTACGCCAGCGAGGAGTTAAGCGACCTTACTCCACTGCCGCCGATGGGCATGGGCTACCTTGCGGCGGCTGTGCGGGAAGCAGGGTATCAGCCACAGATTCTAGATTCGCTTGGGCGCGGCTGGAACAACCGCGTAACCGTGCGCGAGGGGGTTCTGCGCCTGGGGTTGAGCGACGAGGAAATCTCACAGGAAATAGACCGGTTCAAGCCAGACGTCATAGCCATTTCCAACCTGTTCAGCAAACAGTTCGGGAACGCGCTCAACGTGGCGCGTATCGCCCGGCAAACGGCTCCGGGAGCCTTTATCGTAATCGGCGGAGCCGCGCCCACAGCCGATCCCGACAGGGTGATGTCCCATGTGGAGTTTGACGCTCTTGTCGTGGGCGAGGGAGAGATACCGCTTGTTTCGCTGTTGGACTACCTTTCAGGCAAATCGCCGTCATCGCGGCTTGAAGCGGTTTATCTGAGGGAAAACGGCAAGATAACCCAATATCCACGCATGACATGGATAGAGCCGGACAAACTGCCGTTTCCGGCGTTTGACCTGATGAGTCTTGAAACTTATTTCGGGATGGCGACGTCCCACGGCTCGCGCAGGCACCCTCGATGGCTACCGATAATCACATCCCGCGGTTGCCCCGCCAAATGTACGTTCTGTTCGGCCCACAAGGTGTGGGGGCGCAAGTTCCGGGCGCGTAGCGTGGAAAACGTGATAGCGGAGATGAAGTTTACGAAAGAAAATTACGGCGTTAAAGAGCTGATGTTCGAGGATGACAACACCACGCTCGACACCAGCAGAGCAAAGGAATTATTCGGGGAGATGATCCGGCAGAAGCTCGATTTTTCCTGGGACACGCCAAACGGCGTCGCCGCATTCGCCCTCGACACAGACACCCTGTCGCTGATGAAAGAGGCCGGATGTTATCAGGTCAATCTCGCCATCGAATCGGGGAATCAGGAGCATCTGCTCAAAAACATCAGGAAACCGTTGAAGCTCCACAAAGTGCCGCCCCTCGTAGCGCATTGCAAAAAACTGGGTCTGGGCGTTTCGACATTCCTCGTTTTCGGAATGCCCGGAGAAACCGAGGAGATGATCTGGGACAGCGCGAGATTCGTCGCAAGCATGGGGCTCTACCGTCCTCATATTTCCATCGCCACGCCGTATCCGGGAACGGAGCTGTTCGAGATATGCAAAAGCAAAGGATACCTGCAGGAAGATTTTTCATACGACGACCTGCATATCCGCAGTTACGCAATCACCACTCCAGAGTTGCCTGCGGAACGCCTGCGCGTGGTCATGGACGACGTTATTTCATGGCTCAGGTATCAGGAGTTTAAATCCAACCCTGCAAAGGCGCTTATGGCGCAGGCGATGGCCACGTTGCGCGACCCGGCGCGGGTGGGCAGGGTCATTAAGAAACTTTCACGGGTGATAGGGAAAGGCTCGAAGGGCGCATGATGCCGGAGGCAAAGCGCGATGTTGTCCCGCGCGTCTCGGTGCTGATGACCAGCTACAACGCGGGCCAGTTCATCCGGGCCGCCGTTGACAGCGTCATCGCGCAGACGTTCACGGATTGGGAACTAATCGCCGTGGACGACGGCTCGACGGACGACTCGTTATCCGTCCTCAAGGGATATTCGGATTCGAGAGTGCGGGTGTTCCAGATGGAGAAAAATGTCGGCAGGATACGGGCGCTCCGTTTCGCCTTCGGACAGGCGCGTGGCGAGTATGGCGCAATCATGGACGCAGACGACATTTCATATCCCGACCGGCTGATGCGGCAGGTGGATTTTCTGGATAAAAACCCCGATGTGGGGCTTGTCGGCTCGTGGGCGAAATATATAGACGAACACGCGAATGTCTCTGGTGAATTTACGCCCTCGCCAAACGAGCAGGAGCTTTATGACAGCCTGGGGTGGACAAACCCGATTCCGCATTCTTCCACCATGTACCGCCGCCAGTTGGCCGTAGAGGTCGGCGCGTATAGCGAGAACATCGAAGTCTCCAACGACTACGCGTTGATACTGGCGGTTGTCCAACGCGCAAGGATAGCGGTGATGGACGATTTTTTATGTCAGGTGCGGGTGTTGTCAACAAGCATGTCGCGCTCTTCGGGATACCGGGCGCATTTCATCAACGAAAGGCTACTGCTGTTCCGCCGAGCCTCCGCGTCGCTAAAACTAAGCGCCGGGTCGCGCATGTTGAACCGCAGAGCCATTGCCATTGACGAGATCAAGCTTGGAATTATCGCCATACGAAATAAGTCGTTTTTCGAGGGATCGAAAATGATATTGAGCGGGATATTTTTCGCGCCATCCGTTATCTGGCGCAACGGGCCGGTTATGCGGCTGTTTGGCGTTAAACCAGGATTCTGAAGTTGAATTTTGATTTTGCGTTCGAACGTCGTATCAGGAAAATAAAATCATCGCCTTTAATAGGCGATCTCGCTGTAGGGGCGACCCGTTGGGTCGCCCGATTAGAAAAGGGCGACCCAACGGGTCGCCCCTACCAACAGGGAATGGGGATTTAACGCATGATAATGTCCACGATTGACAGCGAGCTGTCGGCTGGCGAGCGGTTCCGGTTCGGCGAGAACTGGGCGGAGTTTCTCGCCCACCTGAATGACGAGCGGATTGCGGAAGCGGAAAAATCACTCAAGGAAAAACTTGGGCTGGAGTCGCTTGCGGGCCTTACGTTTCTGGACGTAGGGTGCGGTAGCGGGCTTTTTTCCCTCGCCGCCAGAAGGCTGGGAGCCGCCGTCCACTCGTTCGATTTCGACCCGGCGTCGGCGGGTTGCGCCATGGAACTGCGCAAAAGGTTTTTCGACGGCGACGCCAACTGGAAAATAGAACCAGTCTCGCGCTCCATACTCGACGACGACTTCGTGGCCGGGCTTGGGAGTTTCGACATCGTGTATTCGTGGGGAGTCCTGCATCACACGGGAAACATGTCGAAGGCCCTGGATAACGCAAGCAGGCTCGCCCGCGAGAGGGGGCTTCTTTTCATCTCCATCTACAACACCAACCGAAACACCGGCAAGTGGAAAAAAATAAAACGGTTCTACAACAAATCGCCGGAGCTTGTGAAAAAAATTTTGGGCGCGGCGTATTACTGGTATGTGGCGACGAGGGTTGCGCTGGGTGACGTCATGTCCGGCAAGGATCCGCGCAAAACTTTCCGGGGCGTCGGAAGACGTGGAATGAACATCAAGCGCGACGCGCTGGACTGGCTTGGCGGCTATCCGTTCGAAACCGCCACATGCGATGAGATTTTCCGTTTTTACCGCGACAGGGGTTTTACCCTCGTGGAGATGAACTCCATGGGAGCAGGCTCCGGTTGCAACGAATTCGTGTTCCGCAAAACCGGCACGGCCACAGCGTGGAGCTCCGTCTGATAAAGGTTCTTCACGTCATAGGAAGCCTCGACACAGGCGGGACGGAATCCACGCTGGCGAACCTTGCGCTGGCGATGGATAAAAAGCGCGTCGAGAATATCGTGGTGACGTTGGCGGGTTACGACACTCCCCTTTCCCTAAGGATTGCCGCAAGCGGCGTTCAGGTGATAAAGCTGGGGATGTTGCGTCCCAAGTGGAAATTTGCGTTCGGCGTTTTCAAGCTGGTTTCAATCATCCGCAGACTCAAACCGGACGTCATCCAGGGCTGGTTGCACGAATCGGAGCTGGTGGCGACGGTGTCTGCGCGAATCTGCGGAATACCCGTTTTCTGGAACGTGCGCGGATCGCAGATGAACTGGAGCGATTTCAAGTGGCATTTGCCGTGGGTGATAAAGATTCTGGCGCGGCTTTCGTCTATCCCGGAAGTTGTGATTTCCAATTCATCCGCCGGGAGGCTGGCTCACGAAGAGATGGGTTATCATCCGCGAAGGTGGGAGCTTATCCATAACGGTTTTGACGCGGACAGTTTTACGCCACATCCCACAACGCGGGCTGATTTAAAAAAACTGATCGGGGCCGTGGAGGGCGAGGTAATAGTCGGACATGTGGCGCGCTTTCACAAAGTCAAAGATCACGCTGGCATGTTGCGGGCTGTCGGAATCGTGTCGCGGCGAGTGGATAACGCGCGATTCGTTTTCGTGGGCAAGGGTGTTGATATGCAAAACCCGGCCATCGCCGAAGCGGTGAGGGCCGAGGGCATCGCAAACCGCGTCCATTTCCTCGGTGAGATAAGCGATATACCGCGCATAACCGCCGGGTTCGATATCGCCGTCAACTCTTCGTACACCGAAGGGTTTCCAAACGCTGTGGGGGAGGCCATGAGTTGCGCGGTTCCCTGCGTGGCGACGGATGTAGGAGAATGCAGGGAAATCATCGGCGACGCGGGGATCGTGGTTCCCGCAAAGGACCCGGAGGCTATGGCCAACGCGCTCGAATCGCTTATCCTGGCCAGAGATGAAGAGAGAAGGCGCATTGGAGCCATCGGCAGAAGCAGGGTGGAAAAATATTATTCGCTGGAGAAGTCTGCGGAAAAATACGTTTCGCTGTATGAAGAGGTCGCCTTGAAACACGTTTCCGCGCGATGACTGTTTAGAGGGCATATTGGAAAACCGGTTCGAAAAAAACAAACTGTTGGGGCGAATCGCATTAGGGCTTATTGCGCTCGCCATAATCGAGGCGCTCGCGTTCGGGGTTATAAAAGGCCAGAGTTACATCCAGAAGTACAAGTCATATAAAAGCACGATCGAGTTTCTCAAACAGCAGGGAGTTGAAGAGCCGGGAGTTTTTCTCGACGAGGTTGTGGAACTTTTTTATTCAAAGGGCGGCCCACGGTTTCATCCGTACCGCTGGTTCTATTTGAAGCCTTCTCACGTAGGGAAATACCACTCTACGGACAAATACGGATTCCGTAACAAGATAGATGCAGAGAACTCAGAAAAAGCGGTGATCGCTTTTTATGGCGGGTCAACGATGTATTCCACGGTCACGATGGAAAAAGACTCTCTGCCGCGCCTGATCGCCCCTTATCTGGACGCCAATAAAATACGCCCTGTGAATTTCGGAATGGGATGGTACGACTCATCTGCGGAGATGATGACGTTTATCGAAACAACCCGCGTGAACAAGAATATCAAGTACGCCGTTTTTCTGGATGGCGTAAATGACGTGGCGCGATATATAGAGCGGTTGCAGTCCGGCAATGACGAGCCGATATACGATATCTGGGGATTCCCGCTGAAGACGCAGGGATTGTGCCTCGGCTTGTCGCATACATATAAAGCTGGTTGGGGCATGTGCGACGACGGCGGATCGTTCCCATATTCCTGGAGTATGCTTCAGAAATACGCAGGGATAACGAAAAAAGAAAATGACAAAATAAATTATGACGAAGCGGCGGGAACAATCGCGTCTATCTATATTAACAACATGGAAACGGTGCGGCATTTGGCCGTACAGGCTGGAGTAAAACCGATATTCCTGTTACAACCCCAGATATTTTCAAAGAAGAAAAGAACGCCGGCAGAAGAGAATATCCGCATGGCCATGCTTAATAAAGAAGTTGATGTGGAGCGGCTTTACAAGGAATCGTATTCGAAAATAATCAGCCTCGCCAATGAGCGAAAGTTACCGTTTTACGATGTAAGCGGCGCGTTTGACGATCTGGATGAAAACGGTATCCACTTTAACGATTTCTGCCATGTGGACGCGGTTGGGAACAAGGCTCTGGCAAAAGCGATCGCCGATGTTTTGAGGCATGAGGTTGAGTAGAATTGAATATTCTTTAGATGGATTCTTCACTTCGTTCAGAATGACAACACTAACGCAGAATGACAAAGTAACAAGAGAACATGAATAAATCCATTTCCCAGATTATCTACGATTTTATCGGGGCGCCGCTCCGGCTGGCCGTTCTATCCAAT
>JADGAO010000117.1 GCA_015231995.1 Nitrospinota bacterium
CACAAGCTCGTTTCATCACTAGCATATCCTTATATGATTGTGTTTGACGCTTGACCGATAAATGGCCGTTTTGCGTCAGTACGTTATTTCCCTGTAAACGCCGGTGGCTATGTTGAATACGTAGGAGGCGCCGTTTCTGCCGTTACCGTTGGGAGCCCCTGCGAAAAACTCGCCGGACGAGCTGACGGAAAGGACTTTGCCCAACTCACTGCCGTTACCCGCCCCAATGTATGTTCTGGCCGCTGTCGCGTCAGCGTTCAAAGCGCCGCTCTTGCCGAGAAGACTCTCGGTGTGGAACAGATACACTTTGCCCGATCCCTTTGCGGAGCCGTCGCCCCATATGGACCCCACAAGGATATCCGCCGCGCCGCCGCCGTTTACGTCGCCAGCGGAAGCGATGGAAGCTCCGAACCTGTCCGCCTTGCCCTCGCCGATGACCTTGGCGAGCCGCAGGGTCGCGTCGTCTTCATATACGGTGGCGGGATAGGATGAGGATCCGCGAAACACATAAAGAGTTCCGATGTTGTCGTAAATGTCAGGGTCGCTTCTGGTCGGATTGCCCACGGCGATATCGCCCAGGCCGTCTGCGTTCACGTCGCCAAGATAGGCCACCGCGTTGCCGAAACCGGAACCGGACTTGCCGCCGGTCTTTGCGCCGGAAATGGTCGCGTCCGGCGTCTGGCCGTGGCCTGCGAACCCGCTTCCACCGTAATAGATAACAACCTTGCTACTTCCGCCTATCATCAGGTCGGCGGCTCCGTCACCATTAACGTCGCCGGTGGCGAGGCTCATGCCCGGGCCGCCGTTTAACGTGACGCTGGGAGTAGTGGATATCGTCGCGCCGCCGAAATAAACGTAAACCAGCCCGGACTGGAACGCCGTGCCTGTGGCGTAAACGGCGGAGACAATAACGTCGTTTTTCCCGTCAGCGTTAACGTCGCCGCCGGTTATGGCCCAGCCGAACTTGTCCATCGGGTTAGAACCGTTGAGTTTGGCCAGAAGCGATGGGGTCGCCGAGCCGCCCTTGTAAACGTAAACCGCGCCGGTGAAAGGCGCTTCCCCGGTGTCGTTTATCGCGCCGACGGCGAAATCGGCTTTGCCGTCGCCGTCAACGTCGCCGAGGTTGGCGAAAGAGGAACCCAGTTGTCCCCCTTCCACTGCGCCGGTCTTGATCCATGAAGGCGTAACAGCCGACTTGCCGGACGAAGAAGAGACAGAATCGAAAGCCATGACCGCGCCGGCCGCCGCAGATGCGTCTCCCATCCCAGGAGCTCCAACGAGAAGGGCGCTGGAACCGTCGCCGCGCATGTCCACAAAACCGCCGGCGTATCCCATCGCCGACGGGGCCGATCCCCCTGCTGACGATGAGCCCGATCCGCCGCCAGAGCAGGCGGCGAGAACCGAAAACGACACAAGAAGAGAGGCGCCAAGAAGCGCCTTCGTTGTCTTCATTCCAAAATCCTCCAATTGGCGTTTGAACGCCTGTTACTCCTTGCCCCCCTGACAAGGGGGGTGGCCGAAGGCCGGGGGGTTAGGAAACCCCCGCTCACTATCGTTCGCCGCCCCCTTGTCAGGGGGCCTAAGAACGATCGCCCTCGACCGTCAATTTGAATGCCAGTTACAATTTCTCGCTGTTTTAAACAGCTCCCCGCCTGGCAAGGCAATCATGCCGTCAGTTTCTTGGCCCTTAGCGATATCCAAAACCATCCCCCAAAAGGATCGGGCAGGGCGAGGAGATCAAGGGGGCGCGAGACCTCCTCACCCTGACCGTTCCATCCAAGAGGGAGAAAAATGCCGACTAGTGGCACGACCCGGAAACGGTATTCGCCTCCGGCCACGGCGCTGTCTCGGAACCGTCGGCCATGACGGCTGTGACGATGTAGTGATAATCAACTCCGTCCGTCAGACCCATGTGAACATAAGGAGCGCTTACGCCAGTTATCCTTGTCCCGGAGGTGGTCGTTACGCCTTTGGCCGTTCCCCAATACAGGTTGTAAGAAACGGCTCCATCCACCTGCGGCCAGGAGAGTATGACCTCGCTCATCCCGGGCGCCGCAGTGAGCGTCGTCGAGGATGTGGCCTGGGATGTCGTCTGTGGCTGTTGGGTGGCGACAGCCTCTGTTCCGGCTCCGCTCCCGCCACTGCCACCGCAGGAAACCAGAGACATGGACGCCGTTACGGCCAGCGCCAGCCAGCCGATTCCTATGAGCGACTTACAAGGACGGTTACGCGCTATTTCACGGAACATGGATGCTACCCCCTGATATCGCGGCGCAAAAAGGCGCGAAAACGCGCAAATACGCCAACATGGTTGTGATTACGCCATGGCAAAGCCTCGGCGTTTCTGATTGAAGACGGACGGGAAGTTAGGCGGCTGGAGGCCGTGTGTGAGGTTCGGTCAGATGGGAATTATGAAGCGTGTTTTGCGAAAAGGCTATCGAGGCGGCGTCCGAAACGTCAACAGCGTCGCAAGAAACAAGAGCCAGCAGGTCTATGATTTGCCCGTCAACCGCGCCCTCGCCAGAGCCGGTGGGGCAACATATCCCCGCTTTATCCATCGGGCAGTCGTCGTGCCCTATCGGCTTGGCATGGAGCGGGCAATGGGAGCCGTGCGATTTTACGAATTGGACGGCCTCTTTCCAGAGAGTCTCTTCGAAAGAAGCTAAAGAAACCGTATCGGCTTTTTCTGCGGCAGGCTGTTGTGGAGCGGCGTTGTGCGGCAAACCGCATATCACATCCGCCGGGTTGAGCAGTGGTTCTGCCGGCGATGCGGACCCGGTTTTGGAGCCCAAAACGAGGGCCGACAAAACCAGAATAACGATAAGACGCAAATAAAACACCCTATACCACCTCATGGTAAACAAATGGCGCAGATTGTTTGAAGGTATATTAGAGAAACCGTCCCTGTCAATATAAATGATAAAAAGGCGTTGATTTACTGTGATACGCTCGGCAAAAACAAACGTACACTACGAAGAACCTATATTGTCATTCTGAACGTAATGTCATTCTGAGCGCTAGCGAAGAATCCATCAAATAGAATATTCCATTATACTTTGATCCTTCGGTCGAGGACTCCCTCAGGATGACATGGTCGCCGCCCCTCCATCAGGATGGCAAAAACATTATCATTCTGACTGAACAAGCGTAGCGAAGCGAAGAATCCATCAAAAGGAATATTCTTTATTTTTCATCAATATCCGGCAGAAGTTCGCAGGCTATCTTGCGTTCGGGATTTCTATCCGTAATAATATAAGATTGTGGTTGGTTTTCGTTTTTCCAGGCAAACCCCGGCAAGGCGTTCCATAAGGAAGGCTTGCGGGATTTCTTTCGTGGTGGATTATTTTGTATGAGCCATAACGCTTTGAATAGTAAAAACTACGGTCTTTACGACGAACGCAATGAGAAAGACTCCTGCGGGGTGGGTTTCATAGCCCATCTCAACGGCAAGAAGTCTCACTGGATCGTCCAAAAAGGGATCGAGATACTTGAAAACATGGAACACCGTGGAGCCGTCGGCGCGGAGAAAAACGCCGGCGACGGGGCGGGCATCCTTGTGCAGATACCGCACGAGTTTTTCCTGAAGGAATGCACGAAAGCCGGTTTCTCCCTGCCGCATCCCGGCGAGTATGGCGCGGGAATAGTGTTCCTCTCCCCCGACGAGGCGGAGGCTGGCGAGTGCCGGGAGATTTTCGAGCGATGCGTGCGCGAACTTGGCCAGGGCGTAATCGGCTGGCGCAGGGTGCCCACGGTAAACGCCGAGATCGGCCCATCTGTGCGCAAGGTGGAGCCGTCCATATGGCAGATTTTCGTCCGCAGGGGGAAGAACGTAACCGACCAGGACTCCTTCGAGCGCAAGCTGTACGTCATCCGCAAATACGTCGAGAAAAACATCCGCGACAGCGGCATCAAGGGTTCATCCTATTTTTACGTCCCTTCGCTTTCCATCCGCACGATGACGTACAAAGGGATGCTCACGACGCACCAGTTGAAGTCGTATTACGCCGATTTGAGCGACCCGTCGTTCAAATCCGCCCTTGCGCTGGCGCATAGCCGGTTTTCCACGAACACGTTCCCCAGCTGGAGGCTGGCGCACCCGTTCCGTTTTCTCGCTCACAACGGCGAAATAAACACGCTTCGCGGCAACATAAACTGGATGCGTTCCCGCGAGCAGATTCTGAGCTCTACCCTGTTCACGCCAGACGAGATAGCCAAGCTCCGCCCGCTAATTGACGAGAGCCAGTCGGATTCGGCCACGCTCGACAACGTTGTGGAGCTTTTGGTGATGGGCGGACGCCCGCTTCCGCACGTGATGATGATGCTCATCCCCGAAGCGTGGGCCACCGACCGGGAGATGAGCCAGGAGCTCAAGGCGTTTTACGAATATCACGGCGCGATCATGGAGCCGTGGGACGGCCCGGCGTCTGTCGCGTTCACCGACGGCAAGATGATAGGCGCCACGCTCGACCGCAACGGGTTGAGGCCGTCGCGCTACCTGCTGACGCATGACGACGTGCTGGTGATGGCGTCGGAGGCGGGGGTGCTTTCGTTCCCGCCGGAGAACATAAAACTAAAGGGAAGGCTCCAGCCCGGCCGGATGTTCGTAGCCAGCATTGAAGAAGGCCGCATCATCCCCGACGACGAGATAAAGAAAAGGATATGCGCCGGCAAGCAGTACGCCAAATGGCTTGCGGAGGAGAAAATAGAGATCGGAAGCCTTAAGGCTCCCAAAACAACCGAACAACCGGATCACGCTTATGTGACCCAGCGGCAGGCTCTTTTCGGCTACACCTCGGAAGACCTGGAGTTGATACTCGGCCCGATGGCGATGAATTCCATCGAGCCGTTGGGTTCGATGGGAACCGACACGCCGCTTGCCGTGCTGTCGGACAAGTCCAACAACCTGTTCAACTATTTTTATCAGCTTTTCGCGCAGGTGACCAACCCGCCGATAGACCCGATCCGCGAGGAGTCCATCATGTCGCTCGTCTCCTTCGTCGGAGGCGAGGATAACCTGCTGGCCGAAACGCCGGAACATTGCAGGGTGATAGAGCTTCCCCAACCTGTGCTGACAAACGACGATCTGGAGCGTCTGCGATGGGTGGACAGGAAACATTTCCAGACGAAAACCATCTCCATGACCTTCAGGGCCAACCGTGGCGAGAAACGACTTGAGCGCGCATTGGACCGGATGTGCAGGTACGCCTCCGACGCCATCGCCGAAGGTTACAATGTGATATTGCTGTCGGACAGGGGTTGCGACTCCGGCCACGCCACAGTTCCATCACTTCTCGCCGTCGGCGCGCTTCATCATCATCTGATACGCGAAGGGCTTCGCTCCAAATGCGGCCTGATCATAGAGACGGGCGAGGCGCGGGAGGTGCATCATTTCGCGCTCCTGCTCGGATACGGCGCAAGCGCGATTAACCCATATCTTGCGTTCGAGTCCGTGGAGGACTTACGGCTGAGGGGAATCCTGGGGGACATAGACAGGGACAAAGCGCGCAAGAACTATATAAAGGCGCTCAACAAGGGCCTGTTGAAGATCATCTCCAAGATGGGCATATCCACCATACAGTCCTACATCGGCTCCCAGATTTTCGAGGCGGTAGGGATAAGCCAGGACGTGATTGACAAATATTTCACAGGCTCCGCCTCCCGCATCGGAGGGGTGGGTCTTGACGTTATCGAGGAAGAAACCCTGATCCGCCACCAGTACGCCTATCAGAAAAGCGCCAACGGCTCCGCGAAGCTGGAGTCGGGCGGGCAGTACCAGTGGCGGGCGCGTGGGGAACGGCACACGTTTAACCCCATGTCCATCCCCCTGCTTCAGCAGGCCACGCGGACGGGTAGCTACGAGACGTTCAAGGAATTCTCGCGCGTAATCAACGACCAGTCAAAAAACATGGTGACGATACGCGGCCTGCTCGACTTCACTAATCTCGACCCCGTCCCGATTGACGAAGTGGAGCCGGTTAACTCCATCGTCAGGCGGTTTTTCACCGGGGCCATGTCGTTCGGCTCGATAAGCAAAGAGGCGCACGAGACGCTCGCCATCGCCATGAACCGGCTCGGCGGCAAGAGCAACACCGGCGAAGGCGGCGAGGATGTCGAAAGGCTCAAACCCCAGCCGGACGGCGAATCGAAAAGATCGGCAATCAAACAGGTGGCTTCCGGCAGGTTCGGCGTGACCTCCAATTACCTGGTGAACGCCGACGAGCTTCAGATAAAAATGGCCCAGGGCGCAAAACCGGGCGAAGGCGGGCAACTGCCCGGCCGCAAGGTGGACAAGGTGATAGCGCGCGTGCGCCATTCCACGCCGGGCGTGGGGTTGATATCGCCCCCGCCGCATCACGACATTTACTCGATAGAAGACCTGGCGCAGTTGATATTCGACCTCAAGAACGCAAACGACCGCGCCCGGATAAACGTAAAGCTCGTCTCCGAAGTCGGCGTTGGCACAATAGCCGCCGGCGTGGCTAAAGGCCATGCGGAGGCGGTGCTCATATCCGGTCACGATGGCGGCACGGGCGCGTCTCCGTGGAGTTCGATAAAACGCGCTGGCCTGCCGTGGGAGTTGGGCGTGGCTGAGACGCACCAGACACTCATGCTCAACAATTTGCGGAGCAGGATAGTCCTGCAGACCGACGGGCGTCTGCTCACAGGCCGGGACGTAGCCATTGCCGCGCTTTTCGGCGCGGAAGAATGGGGATCGGCCACCGGCTCGCTCATCGCCAGCGGATGCATAATGATGAGGAAGTGCCACTTGAACACCTGCCCGGTTGGCGTGGCCACGCAGGACGAAGAGTTGCGAAAGTTCTTCAGCGGCAAACCGGAATACATCATCAGCTTCTTCACCTTCATGGCCACAGAACTGCGCGAACTGATGGCGACGCTCGGTTTCCGCACGGTCAACGAGATGATAGGCCGCACGGATAAGCTTGCCATGCGTAAGGACGTGACCCACTGGAAAGCGAAGACTCTCGATCTGGCGAAGCTTCTGACTCCGGCCAAGTCGTCCGGTTGCGCCCCATATTGCAGGGACAAACAGGATTTCGGGCTGGAAACACAGATGGACTACAAGTTCATCGAACAGGCCCGTCCGGCGCTGGATACTAGCAAACCCGTCAGGATCGAGGCGGAGATACGAAACCGCGACCGCGCAGTGGGAACGCTACTCTCCGCTGAGGTCTCCCGCAAATACGGGGAAGAGGCTCTGCCGCATGACACAATAACCATCAAGCTCAAAGGCTCCGCCGGACAAAGTTTCCTTGCGTTCGGCGCAAAGGGGTTGACGTTCGAGCTTGAAGGCGAAGCCAACGATTATTTCTGCAAGGGGTTGTCGGGCGCCAAGGCGATACTTTACCCGCCGAAGGCTTCCAACTTCGTCGCGCAGGAGAACGTCATCGTGGGCAACGTGGCTTTTTACGGGGCCACAAGCGGCGAGGCGTATATCCGCGGGATAGGCGGCGAGAGGTTCTGCGTCCGCAATTCGGGCGCGAAAGTCGTCGTGGAATCCGTGGGCGACCACGGGTGCGAATACATGACTGGCGGGCGCGTGGTGATACTCGGCCCTGTCGGCAAGAACTTCGCCGCAGGGATGAGCGGCGGCGTCGCATACATTTATGATCCAGACGATGTCTCGCGCCACCGGATAAACATGGAGATGGTGGAGCTTGAGGATATGTCCGACCCGGACGAGATATCTGATGTGCGGACGATGATCCAACAGCATGAGAAGCACACTCAAAGCCCGGTTGCCCGCGCCATGCTGGACAATTGGGAGAAGGCGGTTTCCGCTTTCATAAAGGTGATGCCGATTGATTACAAGCGCGCTCTGGCGGAGATGTACGCCAGCCCCGCGCAGGCAGTGGAGGGTTTATAAGATGGGCAAGATAACCGGGTTCATGGAGTTCAAGCGGGAAACTCACCGCTATGCGCCCGTGAAAGACCGAATTCAACATTACCGGGAGTTCCTTATCCCGCTTACGGACAAAGAGCTTCAGGAACAGGGCGCGCGGTGCATGGATTGCGGCATACCGTTCTGCCATTTTAGTTGCCCTCTGCACAACATCATCCCGGACTTCAACGACCACGTTTATCACGGCAGATGGAAAGAGGCGCTCGACGAGCTGTTGGACACCAACAATTTCCCGGAGTTCACAGGCCGGGTCTGCCCAGCGCCGTGCGAGTCTGGCTGTGTGCTTGGCATAATAAAGCCGCAGGTGGCGATAAAAAACATCGAGTACGCGATAATCGAACACGCATACGCCGACGGGACGATGAAACCGACCCCGCCCCGCGAACGGACGGGAAAGAAGGTTGCGGTCATCGGCTCCGGCCCATCGGGGCTTTCAGCCGCCGACCAGCTTAACAAAGCCGGCCACACCGTGACGGTTTACGAAAGGGCCGACAGGATAGGCGGACTGCTCCGCTACGGCATACCAGATTTCAAGCTCGACAAGAACATCATCGCGCGCAGGGTTTCGCAGATGGAGGCGGAGGGTGTGACGTTCGTGACCAACGCCAACGTCGGCGTGAACCTGCCCGCCAAAACCGTGCGTAACGCCAATGACGCGGTGGCGCTTGCCTGCGGCTCCACCATCCCGCGCGACCTGCCCATACCCGGCAGGGACGCGAAGGGCGTTTATTTTGCGATGGATTTCCTTACGCAGAACAACAAGCGCGTGGCTGGCGACGCCATACCGGAGCAGGACGCGATCCTCGCCACCGGCAAACATGTCGTGGTTATCGGTGGCGGCGACACCGGGTCGGACTGCGTCGGCACATCCATCCGGCATGGCGCGGTATCGGTGACGCAGATAGAGCTGTTGCCCAAACCACCCGCCCACAGGACGGAGGAGACCGCGTGGCCCGCGCATCCGGGGCCGAAGATGTTTTCCACATCCTCGTCGCAGGAGGAGGGTTGCGAGCGTGAATGGTCCATACTCACCAAAGAGTTCGTCAAGGACTCCGAGGGGCGCGTGACGGAGATTCGATGCGTCCGGCTGGAATGGGAAGACGTGGCCAAATTCAAATACCGCGAAATACCAGGCTCGGAGTTCTCGTTGAAAGCCGATCTGGTTTTTCTGGCGATGGGTTTTCTTTACACCGATCCGAAGGGGTTGTTGCAGGAGTTGGGAGTGGAGAAAGACACGCGCGGGAACGTCATCGCGGGGGCGGATTACCAGACCAACGTCCCCGGCGTGTTTGTTTGCGGCGACATGCGAAGGGGGCAGTCCCTTGTAGTGTGGGCGATATCCGAAGGGCGTGAGATGGCCCGCGAGGTGGATAAACACCTGATGGGCGTATCGAGGATGGTGTCGAAAAACCGGTCGTTCTGCCAGATACCCTGAGGGGTTTATCTGCCGCTTTCGCAGGGCGAAGCGAAGGTCCATCCTTTTCCCTCCCCTTAGAAAGGGGAGGTGGCGCCCTTCGACAAGCTCAGGGTAAACTCTCGCGCCGGAGGGGTTTAATTAAACCCCCTCGCAACCCTTCGCTTCGCTCAGGGCAGGCCCCGTTGCGGTCCCCCTTTGTAAGGGGGACAAAGTTGGATCGCGCTCTGCGGGGTGTTCTTCACCCCGCCTTCCAGTCCGAAAGAGTCCGAGGTGAAGAACACCTCTGACAGCAAGATATACTGAGCGCGGCATGTCGCGCCCCTGCTTGACTTTTCGCGTCGTTAATCACGCAACGCCATCGCCTCTTTCAAAACCTTCAACACATCCAGCGTGGGCGTGAACTCCTTCGTCAACCACTTAACCAGGTCGCCGCTTGTGACGGATTTG
>JADGAO010000118.1:0-5505 GCA_015231995.1 Nitrospinota bacterium
AAGTTCATAGCTCACCTCCAGCGAAATCGATATCTGGAAGTTACTCGAACCGGAAGATGAGAGAGCAGATTTCAAATCGACACCAAATATTTTGCTCAAAAATACCCGCCAATACTGGGTGTTACGAAGGTAATGTTAAAATAAGCCGGACACTTCTGTATCGAAATAGAAATGGAATTAAACCCCTCGCAACTGCCCGAGCATTTGGGAGGCACCCGGAGGCTCCCCCCGGTGAAGCAGGAAAAACAGGCGTTCTGCTAAGGTTTCATGAGCGGAGCCCATTGTTTTTCGGCGGTGCCTCCCCCACCCTCCTGCCCCGGCTTTTCCAGATTCGCCACACGCGGTATTTTGCCTTTGGAGACCATTAGCAGAGTCGCCGCAGAAACAACCAGCAGAGCCACCTGCGCCGACAAGAGCGGATAGAGGGAAGGAAGCCCTCCCCATTTTTCCATATACGCCACCTCGTACACCGCCAAAGAGCCCACGCCGAAAGTGAACGTGAATTTTATCCCATACCCGGTGGAAAGCCAGCGTCGCGGGATGAACTTCGTCACAAGGCTGTTCTCGATAGGTTGCATCCCAAGCGTGAAAAACAGGAACAACCCCGCCGAGATGTAAAGCCACGGCCCCTGCAAAAGCGCCATCCCTATAATAAACGGTAGGGCCACGACATGCACTGCCAGATAGGCCGCGCGCAAATCGAAACGATCCGCCAGCCACCCGCCCAGATATTGCCCTGCGATGGTGAAAATAAAAAGTGTGGAGGCCAGGATACCCGCCGCGCCGGAGCCTGCGTTACGTCCGTCGCCTGCTATTCCCTTGATGATTTCGATCAACGATCCCGCTCTCATCTCAAGGTACGCGGGCAGTGTCGTAAGGTTGGCCCGGTATATCAACCCGCCCAAAGTCATCGCCACGACAAGGATGGCGAAATATCCCCAGTATTCGGGTTTATGCGTGTCTTTGCCATGTTCCGCCTCGATCTCGTGATGCTCCCGTTCGATCACCGGCAGGAAAAAAGCGGAGACAAACATCATTACGCCCATCAACCCGGTTATGACGTAAACCCACCGCCAATCGAGAAAGAACAGCATGATACCGGCCACCAGCGGGCCAGTCGCCTCGCCCATCGCGCCGAACGCGCCGTTGACTCCATGCGCCTTCCCCTGCGCCCTCACCTCCCTTGCGATAAGGCCCAACCCGACCGGGTGATACAACCCGCAAAACAGCCCTATTAACGCGAGGAAGAATCCGAAATCCCCCGTTCCGGTCGAGAACGCCACCCCCATCGAAGACAAACCCGTCCCGATCATGCAGATTTTTAGCATCCCCACTTTGGACCATCTGTCCGCCAGATATCCCGCCGGAAGAGCCAGAACGCCGTAAAGCAGATACATCAGGAAACTTAGCGGAAAGACCTCGGATATGGGCAGGCCTTTCTCGCGCGAAAAAGGGAGGACGATGACGGGAAAAATCACCATGTTAAGGTGGATAAGGTAGTGCGTCAGGCTGGCGACAAGCACTACCCTTTTTTCCCGAACTTCCGAAGAGACCGGCAAGTGCTTCATCAGTCAATGGTAAGGCAAGCCGTTTGGTTTGTCATCCTGAAGGAGCCCTCTTTTTGTCATCCTGAGGGAGGCTCGGCGACCGAAGGATCAAAGTTGTCATCCTGAGAGAGCCTCAGCGACCGAAGGATCAAAGTATAATAGAATATTCTTTTTGATGGATTCTTCGCTTCGCTCAGAATGACATTACGTTCATTTTGACAACGCGGAGTTTACCACGAGTCCTTCGAAGGGCTCAGAATGACAACGGTCGTGTCTCAAAATGACAACGCTGGCGCTTGGAATGGCAATATTGCGAACGTGATGGATTTATGCAAAGGTCTTGCTGTATGGGAGGCCACGGCGAAGCTAGAAGAATTGGAGCGTGACGTAAAAGCGCACCGCTTCCCTTTCCAATCCGAATGCGGAATGAAAGGGGAAGCGTCCTGTCGTGCGGCTTATTATTTTTTCTTGGAAGCTTTCTTGGCCGGAGCCGCTTTTTTCCCAGTGGTGGGGGCGATTCTGTCCAGGATGCCCTCCAACAGCTCTATGTCGCTTTCCTTCCTGCTGGCATAAACGGCTTTAACCTTCTCCAGGGATTCCGCCCGTTTCAAATTCATCTTTCCGTAAACGGGATTGGCTTCCTTAACGAAAATAAGGCCGTCCATCTGGTCGAAAGCCACAGCTTTACCGGCAAGCAACCAGTCGAGCGAGCAACCGGTATACGCCTGAATTTTCATCAGGTTATCGTAAGTCGGGATTCTGCTTTTCTGCCAGTAGTATTGAAAAAGGCCTTTTTCTATCCCGACCTTGCGCGCCCACGAGTAGGGTTTGTCGCCCTTCATCAATAAGCTCAACCTCTCGCGGAATTCGTGGTGCATCTGAACCTCCATTAAGCATTAATTACCGTAAAAAGGACAATTTTGATGAACGAAGGGAAAAACGTACCCATCACGTAATTTTCTCTTTTTTTGAAAAGAAACGGCTCGATAGACGGATAGGACGTAGTCCAAAGGCAATCGTTATGTCTCATATTCTACATATTCTTTGAATCAAGGCAAGAAAAATTATATTTACAGGAATTTCTCAAGGCTGAACCAGTTTTACCCGGATTCCTGCTATAAGTGTAACCCCTTGTTACTTTAATATATTCAATAATATTTTATCCTTTGATCCTTCAGTCGCAAAGTTCCCTCAGGATGACAAAATGTGGAAATCGTTTGGTTATGCAAAGGCTCCTTTGGAAGGAGATGCATGGACAAGCGGTTTTGCAGGGTTTCGCCATAGTATCCAAACCGGCTTTCATCATTTCACCTCTCTCAAAAATACTACATAAGACAGGCTTAATTCTGTATCTTTAGATTACCAAATAGATGATTTGATTCTAGATTTTATAAATTATTTTTGGTATCGCAATAGTACCCCATCCACGATAATTCTGGAGGGCGCGATCATTCCGCATAAACCTCCGTTGTGGTATGGTTAATATCCAATTGCAGTAGGGCGCCGGGCGCGTCCCGGAACCGCCATATCGGATATTGAATCTGCTGGATATGAAACCATAGGATGATGCGTTCATACACATATCGCGCGCGGGATTCGCTCGGCAAACAGGTGACTGGAACGGTTAACGGCGCCACAGAGCTCGACGCGGCCAGACGTGTGATAGCGCTCGGCCTCCATCCCATAAAGGTGCAGTCGCAGAGTCCGGCTCTCGCATCCCTCAAGCGCAACAAAACTCCCCCCGCCGGGGAACTTATATCGTTCACATCCAGGCTATCCACTCTTCTGGCCTCCGGCGTTCCGCTGGAATCGGCTCTGGACACGCTCATCGCCCAATCCGGCCCCGCGATGAAAACGGCGGTTGGCGAAATAAAAAACGGGATACTGGAAGGCGAACCGCTTAGCGCCTCCATGTCACGGCAGGCCGATCTGTTCCCGGAAGTTTACACGGCGATGGTGGAAGTGGGGGAGGCTGGCGGGACGCTCGACAGGAACCTTGAGCAACTAGCGCGTTTTCTTGAAAGGCGCGAGGAGATAAAAGACGCCGCAAGCAACGCCCTGCGCTATCCTAAAATAGTCGTGACGGCTCTGGTTGTGGGATTGACGGTTTTGCTCGGTTGGGTGATTCCACGTTATGCGGAAATCTTCGAGAGGGCGAAAATCTCCCTGCCTCTGCCCACGCGGATTCTTATCGCCTCCGGCCATTTCGTTGCGGATCACTGGCTGGCCTTGGCTGTGGTTGCAATAACAGCGCTCGTGGTTTTTCGAATGTGGGTGGAAAGCCCGAAAGGACGGCTGATGTTCGACGAGCATATTTTGAAGGCGCCGGTCGCTGGCCCGATAATCCTCAACACCTCGCTTGCGCGATGGGCTGATGCGTTTGGCAGTCTGGCTGGAGCGGGGTCGCCGCTTATCGGTTCCATCGAGATAGCGTCACGCGCCTGCGGCAACGCGTATCTTTCGGGCAAGCTTGCGGGGATATCCGACGCCGTGATGGAGGGATCGGGGATTTCAGAGCCGCTGGGCGAAATCGGCGTTGTTCCGCCGGTGGCGGTTCAAATCATCTCGACAGGGGAAACGGCAGGCTCGCTGGACAAGGCGTTTCTCCGGGCGTCGGAGTATCTGACGAAATAAGCCGAACGCGGCATCAGGAAAATGTCCGCTTATATGGAACCGGCGTTTGTGATCATTCTCAGCGTGGTTGTGCTGTTCGTGGCGTTGTCAGTGTTCATGCCGATGTGGGACATGGCGAAGATGGCGAGGACAGGGAGGTGATTCCCTCTAAGCGAGCGCTTCAATTTCCACCTTTCCATCTTTTGAATCCATCCTCTCTTTATTGAATCCAACACGGACGCAAACCGGCTTTTGCGGCGTTGGCCGCTTTCCGCCGTTTTGGCCGAATCTGCGGGGCTTTCACGATATGGGGGTAATACGATGCGTAATTTCCTGATGGCGGTCTGTTTTTGCGTGGTAGCCGGTTCGACAAACGCTGTGGCGGAGCCGATTATGCTTTCGGAAGATTGGGGCAAAACAGCATGTGAAGCGTGGAGCGCCGATCCGGTTCTGACGAAGGGGCTATTTGAATCCGGCTGGGTGACCAACCAGAAGAACAACAAAGGCTACAGGATAATAGAAATGTACCGTTCCGACTGCCCCTCATCCCCCCATCTACAGCTTAAACTGGAGCCGAAAGACGGTAAAGCCATCTGTGTCGGTTCCGGTAAAATGTTCGATAAAGAATGGGATTTTCTCATGTACGCCAAGACCGAACACTGGGTATCCATGGGCAAAGGCGAGGTTGGCCCGATGGGCGGCATGATGACAGGGAAGCTCAAGTTTGAAGGTTCGATGTGGGAAGCGATGCAGAACATGGGGCCATTCAAGAATTTCCTGCTTCTATTCGGGAAAGTTCCGTCCGACACGAAAACATGTAACTGAAGGTGGATAGCGGGGTGAAGAACACCCCGCGCCGAGTATCAAAGGAAGAGGAATGGCTCCTTAACCCGTCTTACAAATGTACAAGAACGCCTCGGACAGCAATGATATGACGCTGGAGTTGCCGGAAAATACGTCGAATCAAAAAATGGAAAGGAGCCGTTCACGCAACTTCTGGGCTATTTGAAAAGCTTCAGCCGCCTCCCATGTATCCGCCGATTCGCCCGGATACCGGTAGTCCACCGCCGCCCGGCTCAGAAAACGCAATTCTTCGATCGGCCAGCTCCATCCCGTGTGAATCTCACTCAACATTTCGCTGAGCCTTTGCAAGTCGTGGGTTCTGGGGGGCATAACGTTTGAATGTATCAAAAACGCCTTCATCAGTTTTTCCACGCATTGTTGGGCGTGAAAGCAGACGGCGTCGAAATTTTTGGGGTCTGGCGCATAAAGCTCACGTCCGGCGGTGGGTATATCCAATTCTGCTTTATCTACCCATTCCCTAACCGTTGCGTTCATAAAGTAT
>JADGAO010000118.1:5604-9748 GCA_015231995.1 Nitrospinota bacterium
CTATATCCAATTCTGCTTTATCTACCCATTCCCTAACCGTTGCGTTCATAAAGTATCTTTCCCCGATCCAGAACATCCCGTATCAACGGGTCGCCTTCTTCGTAACGCCGCTTCACGTCATCGGGACGGCGGGCCAGGATGTCCACGGAAAAAGGAGGATTTACGCCGTTCAGGATTTCGAGGGACTTCCTGAAATTCTTCCCCTCGAAAGGAAGTACGACCATTATGTCCACGTCCGAATCCGGCGATGGATTCCCGTGGGCGTAGGAGCCGAACAGGATTATCTTGAGAGGATGAAAATCATGCGCGATTTTTGCGCCAAGCTCCGCGATGTTTTTTTCATCAACTAGATTTTTCATGCCTGAATTATACCAACTTTGCTGTTGCGGCGTCCAAGAGGGGCTATCCGGCCCAATGTCAAACCCCCTACACCAGTTTTCCGCCCGATATTATGAAGCTGACCATCTTGTCCTGCGCGGCTTCGTCTATCACAAGGTATCGCACCATCACGCGGTAGGCCTGTTTGCCGTTCACGACGGCGTCCTCGCGTTTGACGACTTCCGCCGTGGCCAATAACGGATCGGGGCTGTACGGGAATTTTATTTCCAGATACATAAGCGTCTTGGGGGGAAGCGGCTTGCCGATGTCTATCGCCGCCCCGCCGCCGGAGAAGTTTGCGCCGACCCCCTTGAAATAGGGCGACACCTGATACTTGCCGGTAGCCGTTTTTTTTGCGAAACGGTAGCGCACCGGGGCCTGATATTCGAGCCTGTAAAAGGCCCTTTTTTCCACTCCCGACGGTTCCTTGCCCATTGACCTACCTGAAATAATGAACACGCCCGTAAACCGCGGACGCGTGGGGTTTGATCACATCTTCTCGCGCGAGACGATGATTTCCACCCTTCGGTTCTTTGAGCGGTTCTCCGGGATAAGGGCGTATTTGGGCTTGAAACCCGCGTAACCCTCGGCGGAGAACCGGTACGGCTCTATGCCCTCTTCATCTATAAAATAACGGACGACCGACGAAGCGCGCGCACTGGAAAGCTCCCAGTTGCTCGGATACTTGTCCATCGTCCCCTGCGTGTCGTCGGTGTGGCCCTCGACGATGACCCTGTACGGCGTGCTTTTGATTATCTCCGCTATCCGCCGCAGAAGCCGTTTGATATCGGGTTTCAGGTCCGCCGAACCCGGGTCGAAAAACATGTCCCCCTCGGCGTACAGCGACACGCCCCGCGAATCCGACGTGAGGTTGACCTGCATGAGCAGGTTGTTGTCCTTGAGGAATTTCTGCATGTTTTCGCTGACCATGTCCAGCCCGGATTTTTTCTCCAGCTGGGATTTGCCGCCGAGCGCGTCTCCCATCTTGGTGAGCATTCCGACATACTTTTCCTCGTCTTTATACGTCAAAGCGAAAAGCATGATGAAAAAGCAGAGCAGGAGCGAGAACATGTCCGCAAGCGTCATCAACCATACGCCGGCGTCCTCGTCGTGCGGTTCTTCTACTTGTTTTCTGGCCATTCAGGCCTCGCCTGTAAACATATAGTTATTCCCCGCCGCTCTGCGCCCGGGTGGCGGCGCGTTGCTTGCTTTCCTTGAGTATCTGCTCATAGTACATAGCCCGGTGCTCCGGCGGCAGGAAGGAGTTGAGCTTGCGTTCGATGATGCGTGGGTTAACGCCGCCCTGAATCATAAGCACCCCTTCGAGGATGATCCGGTTGACCAGTATCTCGTCGTCGGAGCGCGACCGTAGCTTTTCGGCTATCGGTATGAGGATGAGGTTGGCCAGCGTCGCGCCGTAGAATGTGCCGATAAGGCCCACCGCCATGCCCTGGCCGATAGCTTTGGCGGCGCCTTCTGAGGCTGAACCTATATTCTTAAGCATGGCCACAAGGCCGATAAGCGTGCCGATAAGGCCGAAGGCTGGGGTAAACCGCGAGGCTGTGCGGAACATGTGTTCGCCGGAACGATGGCGCACCTGAACGAAATCGAGCTCCGTCTCCAGCACTTCGCGCACGATGTTGCCGGGCTGGCCGTCAACGACAAGCTCCAGCCCCAGTTTGAGGAACCTGTTGTCAATCCTCTTGATCTCGTCCTCGAGCGCCAGGAGTGATTTCTGCCGGGCCTTGAACGAAAGCTCCACCATCAGTTTTATCACCCACGACGGTTTCTGCACGTCGCTTTTGAATATCTGCAGAATGACGCCCGACACCCTCATGACCCTGGGGAGGGGGTATGAAATCATGATAGCCGCCAGCGTGCCGCCGCCGACTATCATCACCGCAGGCAAATCCCAGAAAACCTTCAACCCGCCCTGTTCGACGATGGCGTAGAGAAAGAAAAACGCCCCAATGATCGCGCCTATCGCTGTTGACAAATTTTATGCTCCCCGCAATAACGTCCGTTCATCATAGGCCTACCTCCACAACCGCTCCGTCTTTGAGGATGAATCGGGCGCGGTCATATTCCCTCTCCAGCTTTAAGGCCTGCCCTAGGATGGAGATTGTGACCCCCGGATGGGCGATTTTTTCCGCTTTCAGGGTTGCCGCCGGATATGGCGCGTCAACAGCCTGATCCCCCTCCTGCCCGTCGCCAATGTCCGACCCCATAACGTCTTTCATATAGATAATGGAAAGCAGGGCGGACCCGGCTTCCCTGAACTTCTCGCGCCGGTCTTCGTCGAGCTTGTCGGGAACGTTATCCCTCACGAGGTCAGAGAGGTGTAGCACGTCCGACAGGGGGTCGTCCGAATGCGGCTCCAACAAACCCGACAGGCTTTGTGTCGTGAACTCGAAGTCCATCTCCCGCTGGCGGATGGTGTCCTTCATTTTTTCGAGCATTTCCCTGCGTTCCTCGCTTTTCCTTGCGATAAACGGGTTGCGCCCAAGCGAAATCTCCGTCGGCGCGGCTCCCTCGGAGCCTACAACCGGCGCGCTCACAAGCTCTCTTGCGCGCGTCACGCCTCCAACCAGGCTTGCGCGGCCTCGAAGTATTACCTTTCCGCCGGCGCTAAGGTCGCTGTTCATCACAGGCCCGTCCACGGCGATGGACTCTTCGGCCTCCACTGTGCCGAACTGGACAAAGGTGGAATAAACGTTCTTCCCCGCGAAAACTTTCCCCCTGTTTCCGCCTGCGAATCCGCCTTTTAAAAGGACGTTGCCAGCCGACCTGATGCTGGCTTCCTCTACAAGCCCCAGCGCCTCCACATCTCCTCCGGCTTCCACCGTCACTCCGTTTAAAACACCTCCGTGTATGCGGATGGAGCCTCCAGAGCGTATGTCTCCCGTCGTAGCGGGGCTTGCGTCGCCGAATATCTCCATCGCGCCGGTCACCGCAAGCCGCTCCCCGCGTGAGCACAGGTATCCGTTGAAGCGGCTGATGACAACGGAAGGGTCGTCGGAATCGAGCGCAAGGTTGCCGGCAAGAAAGTCTTTGGCCCGGGCGGGTTCTTTCAACAGGTAGCGAGGTCCCCGCTTACCGTCCGGGTGGACGCTACCGGCCTCTATCTCGCGGGCGACTTTCTGATCCTTGCCCACTTTGACCGGAAGGGCGAAAAGGTCGTCCAGCGAGTTGTACCTCGCTTTCAAACCTTCCCGGCCTTCAAAGCCCGCGATAAACTCCAACTCCAACGCCATAAGACCTGTCAGCCCTCGATCAAACCGGTAAGCGTTTTGTAATATCCGGCGCGGCCGTCAAGATAGGCTCGCACGGCCATCAGTCCTTCGTCGTCAATATCCTCGAACCTGAACCGGGCGAGCGTGACGCCATTTATATTGTAAGACGATTCCCCCACCGCAGTGGCCTTCAGGAAAAGGGAGGGTTTCCACGGCCTGTCTATCTCCACAGTAAACAGCCCGCCGCTCGACGGGGCCGGGTCCATCACGGCTTTGAAGCCGTCTTCCGTAAGCTCCGCTATAATAACGGCGCTCCTTACCGCAGGTTTCGCAACCGGTTCCGCCGGCCTGCCACTGATGGACGAAAGGGCGCCCTCGAGCTTTTCGATCCGTTTGGCAAGCGTGTCAAGCGACAGCTTTACCTCCAGCGGAACGTTTGCGTCGAACCCCTCATACAACGCCGAGCCGTCGTTCCCGGTCGGCGTAAGGTATGCGGTGAAAAAGTCGTGGAAAGACTCCGGGGCGGATGTGGT
>JADGAO010000119.1 GCA_015231995.1 Nitrospinota bacterium
CTCTATCTTCGGGAGCCGGACGGGCGCCTCGGGTTTTGCATCAATAAAAACCATTCCCTAAACATCAGCCTGGTGGGGACGTCGGAGAATCTGACCCTTTTCCCTCCGATCCCTATGGATCCCACTTTCGTCTCCGCCTACGCCTCCATACACAATAAGACTATTAACATCCCGGACGTCTACTCCTGCAAGGACTTCGATTTTACCGGCCCGAAACGGTTCGACGAAAAAAACGGTTACACCACCCGTTCCATGCTCGTCTCTCCCCTCAGCACGCGCGAGGGGGAAGTTGTGGGGGTGCTACAGATAATCAACGCCCAGGATCGCAGGACGGGCAAGCCGATCGCGTTCGACGCGCATTACGAGTTTCTGATCAACTCTCTTAGTAACTACGCCGCCATCGCCATCCACAACCTCCGGCTCACAGAGAAGGCGCGGCAATCAACGGTTCTGCTCAAGGAAGCCAACCGGGACGCTATCTTCAGCCTGGCGATGGCCGCAGAGGCCAAGGATGACGACACCGGCGACCATATCCGGCGCATACAGAGTTATATCGCGGCGTTGGCCCTGCGCGTAGGGCTTTCGCGGGAGGACGTGGAGCTGATATCGCTCTCCTCGATCATGCACGACGTCGGTAAAATCTCGGTGCCGGACGACATTTTGAAAAAGCCCGGCAAACTCAGCGACGAGGAGCTGGAGGTGATGCGCCTGCACACCAAACACGGAATGAACATCCTGCCGAACAAGGCTTTCTTCGAAATGGCGCGCGCCATCGCCAAGCATCATCACGAACGCTGGGACGGAACCGGTTACCCCGACAAGCTCGCCGGGGAGAATATCCCGTTCGCCGCGCGCATGGTCGCCATCGCCGACGTTTTCGACGCACTCACCAGCAATCGTCCCTATAAACAGGCGTGGCCTTTTGATGTGGCCATCGAAGTGATGAAGAAAGGGGCCGGAACACAGTTCGACCCAAAGCTAATCTTAAAATGGGTGGAACTTTACGAAGACGGCACTCTGCTGAAAATACGTAACGAATGGAATGGCTGAATTCGCCTGTTTCCATCCCTGTCCGCCCCCTAAACGATTTTCAGAGCAAGTCGCGTTAAAACTATTGAAGTTTAAAATATTGAAGTTATAATTTGCAAAAAGTAAAGGGTCTGATATCATACCGTAGTGCAAAACGGGACGGATCGCGTGTTGCGGGACGCTCTCATTGGAAAATAGTGGAACAACTTCCTAAATCCCACTGGAGGCTGGAATGTCAACCGGAACGCGAGTTATTACAATTATTGCGGCTTTCTTGTCCGCATTTTACTTAACAACCCCGGCTAACGCTCAGGTTGCCACCGACGGCGGTAGCGGCCTGTTGACGGTACAAAAAGCCAGAACCATGGGTCATCTCAATTTCGGGGTCGGCGCATTTTACGAAAGCGCCAACCTTGATCTAAGCGGTTCGGCCAACGCCAAGTCCGAAACGGACGAAGGACTGGCTTCAGGTTCTATCACGCTGGGCCTCGGCAAAAACTTCGAGGTGTCCGCATCCACTCCGTACAGCAGGATCGACTTCAAAAAAAGCGGCTCCAACCAATCCGGTTTGGGCGACGGAATCGCCCGCCTTAAATGGAATTTCCTTTCGTCGGAAACATACGCCATCCGTCTGTCCGCCATCGCTAGCGTAACATTGCCTGTCGGCGACAAAGATAAAGGCCTTGGCACCGGCAAAAGCGACCCCGGTTTCGCTATTGCGCTCGATAAAGAATACGGATCGATCACATGGCACGCTCTTATCGGATACCTCAAACGCCAGGAAGAGAACGTTGACAACCAGGTGTTTTACGGCGGCGGCGTGGAGTACATGCCGATAAACAACGTAAGCCTGATAACGGAAGTTTCAGGATACGCATGGACAGCCCAGGTTGCCGGACGCGATGACAGCACGAGAGTCATGGTTGGCGGCAGGTACTACATCGGAGACTGGGCCAGCTTAACGCTCGGTTACGGCTCATGGGGCGGCGGCACAGGTCCTTCCAGCCCCAACTACATGTACATGGCCGGCGTAACTGTCGGCCTGGGCATGGGCCAGCCGAAGAAATCGCTTGGAGTAACGGCGGAAGCAGAAGCGGCCAAGCCCGTTGAAACCCCTGCGGAAACCAAACCGGCCGACGCCGGAACCGGAGCCGCTGGGTCCGCCAAAGGCGAGGGCGATGGCGCCAAAGCTGGAGCTTCCACCACGACGCAGGAAAAAGCCCCCGAAGCCGAGAAGATAACCATTGTGCTCGACAGCGTGCATTACGAATTCGACAAATCCAGGCTGTTGCCCGAGGCCACCGAGATACTCAAGCGCAACGCGGAAAAGCTCAAGGCCAATCCCACCGCGCAGTTTGTGATCGAGGGGCGCACCTGCTCCATCGGCGCCAAAGGTTACAACCAGAAGTTGGGCCTGCGCCGCGCTCTTGCCGCCAAGAAGTTCCTTGTCGAGCAGGGTATCGCCGCCGACCGGATGGAAATCATAAGCTACGGAGAGGATCGCCCCGTTCACGACAACAAGACAAAAGAAGGGCGCAAGTTGAATCGAAGGGCCGATTTCGTCATCAAAGTGAAATAATCCGGCCTGTCGCGTGACAGGTCCTTTGGTAAACGGCGGGGCGTTAAGTTTTTCGCCCCGCCGTTCTTTATAGCTTACTGGCCGATAGGACATAGCCGGGAAAACCGTCTCGGTAGCGGATATTCCTGTTTTCCGCTCATATGGGACATTGCGTATGCGCGAATCAATCCAGCGGCTTGCGCCTTGAGGAGCGGTTGTATGTTCTACCGGTTTTCAGCCTTGGCCGTTTTCATGTTTTTCGCGGGCAACATGTTTCCCCTGCCCGCTTTGGCCGCGCAGGTTGCAAGCTCCCCACCCGCAGTCGCACAACAACAGACCCCTCAGGAATATAATTGCATCAACTGCCATACGGCCATCGAGGACGAACGCCTTACCCCGCCTGTGGCAGAATGGCAGGAATCCGCCCACGCCCAGGCTGGCGTAAAATGCGCCGACTGTCACGGCGGCGACCCGTTTAACGAAGAGCTGGCGATGGATCCCTCGGCCGGGTATATCGGCAAACCCAAACCCGCCGACATACCCGGGCTTTGCGCCAAATGCCATTCCGACGCGAAAAAAATGCGCCTGCATAACCTGCGCACCGACCAGTTCTCGCTTTATTCCGACAGCGTCCACGGCAGGAAGGCTCTGGCCGGGGACGAAGGCGCCCCCACCTGTATCAGTTGCCACGGGAAACACAAAATACTAAAGGTCAAGGACCCCAACTCGCTTGTTGCCCGCAAGAATATCCCGGACACATGCGGCTCCTGTCACTCAAAGAAGGAGATATTCGAAAAGCGCGGACGGAAATTCGACCAGCTGGAAATGTACAAAAAAAGCAGGCACCACGAGCTTTTCGCTAAAGGCGACCTGTTGGCGCCCACCTGTCTTGAGTGTCACGGCAACCACGGTATCATGCCGGTAAGCGCGGAACGCACCCAGACGGTCTGCTTCACCTGCCATACGCGGCAGGCCGAATACTACAAGGCGTCGAAACACTGGACGGCCTGGCAAAAAAACGGGGAGCCGGTTTGCAGGCATTGCCATTCCAACCACGATGTCGCCCGGCCCACTCCCGCCAAATTCACTGGCGAAGGGGATAACGACTGTTCCGGTTGCCATGACGAAAAATCGCCCCAGTACATCAAGGGCAAAGAGATGCAACAGGTGGTTGTAAGCTCTGTTCAGGCTGTGGAAAGCGCCAGCAAGGCTTTGGACGAGTTCGAGAAAAGCGCCCACGGCGGTTTTGAGATGGGCGAGATCAGGGAAAAAATGGACAAGGCCGGCGAGGGGCTTAAAGAGCTTCACACCCTTACGCACAAAATGGATGTCGAGGCTCTCAAAAAACAGTCGGAAGGCCTTCTGCAGGTCTCCCGGATGGTTAGCGACAACGTGACCAAAATGCGGGCCGAGGTCAAGGTGCGGTGGATCGCCCTTATTGTGGCGTGGACTGTGTTCATCGCGTTCATGGCGGCGTTGTGGCTCAAGTCCAAACAGGTTGACAGGTCGAGGGAAAAGTGACGGTGGAAGATCAGGCCGACGCAGTAAGAAGAATAGACGAGGCTTCCACGAAGTTTGTAAACGAGCTTTCGGGCGAGCCAAAACCCGGCAGGCTGGAGTTGGCGTTAGGTCTGGTTTTTCAGCCAGCGGCGATTTTCGCAAATGAGTTTATCGTCAAGGGTAACGTGTTTCGCGGGGTTGAAGGGTTGAAATCCTCCGTCAACGCATGGGCGTTATCGTTCGCAACGCAGGCAAAACGGTACGAGAAACATTACGCGGATGATACGGAGTTAAAGGCTAGGGCCCGGGATTTTATAATAAAGCGGTAAACCATGAAAGCTCCGGCGGATATTTTCACTCGCATTAAAAGAGAGCTACAAGACCTTTATGGCGAGCGGCTCAAAGGCGTAATCCTGTACGGTTCCGAGGCGAGGGGCGAAGCTGAAGACGACAGCGATATTGACCTGCTGGTCTTGCTGGAACCTCCCATTTCTCTTTGGTGGGATATAAAAAAAATATCTCACGCAATTTATCCTATTCAATTAGAGGTTTTACGTCCAATCCACGCCGCACCCGCCAATGTTCACGATTATGATGGTGGAGTGTTCGCCTTATACCGGAACGTTCGCGCGGAAGGAATCCCGATTTGAACCGCGAAACCGCCGCATTATGGAGTCGCGCCATCAAGACCTGTCATCTGGCGAAAAGGATAACCGAAGAAGAACCGGATTCCGCCGCTTCCCGCGCATATTACGCCGCTTTTTATGCGGTGTCCGCCCGTTTCATGATGGATGGAGCTACTTTCACCAAACACTCCGCCGTTGAAACGGCGTTGCATCGCGATTTGGTGAAAACCGGACGTTGGCCTTTAGAGCTTGGCGACGCTTACTCGTCACTGAGGGAAATCAGAATGACCGCCGACTACGGTGGAGACCTTTCCGTGGACGTGGAAGGGGCGAAAGACGCGGTTGATTCCGCATGGCGGATTATCGAAGCCGTTCATAATGAAAACCCGCAAATGTTTCCTCTGGAGGAGTAAGCGCGACAGCAAAAGGTTGCCCCAAGCATGTAAATTCTAAAACAGCGGTTATGAGGAAGCCCCCTCATCTCGCCGACAACTCCGCCAGCGCCGCTTTGACTGCGCTCTGTATGTCCTTCACTTTATCCCCGCGCAACACGGTTTTCGCGGAACGCATAGCCTCCTGCCGGTTGTAACCGAGCGACGCCAAAGCCTCCACCGTGTCGTTGAGAAGGCTCGACTCTTCCCCATCTCCAGCGTCGGCGACGGCGTGTTCGAGCGTGTCCAATTTATCGGCAAGCTCCACGCAAAGCCGTTCGGCGGTTTTCTTCCCCACGCCGGGAACCATCGAAAGACGCGCGATATCTTTGCGCCTCACCGCCCCGGCCAGTTCGCCAAAAGGGATGCCGGATAGTATTGACGCGGCCATTTTGGGGCCGATCTTGTTGACGCTTATGAGCCTCTCAAAAACCTCCCGTTCCCCCATTGCCAGAAAACCGTACAGCGTTATGGCGTCTTCGCGCACGATTGTGTGGACATGGAGCGTCACTTGCCCGCCCACCTCCGGCAAGGAGTAGAAAGTGGCCAGCGTCACCGACAGGCCGTATCCGACGCCGTTTACGTCCACGACGACCTGCGACGGTTTTTTCTGGACGAGTTTGCCCGATATACGCGCTATCACAAAACACCGCGCTTTCTGGCAGACTGATGATTGAGATGCGTAATGGCGATCGCCAGCGCGTCGGAAGCGTCCAGCGGTGTGGGGTTTTCTTTTAGCGACAGCATGTGGCGCACCATAGTCCTAACCTGTTCCTTTTCCGCCCGGCCATAACCGGTCACGGTCTGTTTAACCGTCAAGGGCGAGTATTCGTACACCGGCAGGCCGGCTTCCTCGGCCACAAGCATTATGACGCCTCGCGCATGGCCAAGCTTAAGCGCGCTCTGGGCGTCCTTGGCGAAAAAACTCTCCTCAAGCGCAAGCTCTGCAGGATTGTGCTTGGCGATCATCTCCCGCAATCCGTCGGCGATACTCTTGAGCCTCTTCGGCATGGACGCGCCTTTCGGGGTTTTTATGGCGCCCCATTCGTGGCACGTCAGTTTCGCCCCGGCCTCTTCCACAACGCCGTACCCGACGATATTGAGGCCAGGGTCAACGCCGATGACCCTGACTGGTTCAGGCCCCGGCTTTTTCAAGTATCTCGTCGGGAATGTCGAAGTTGGCGTGAACCTTCTGCACGTCTTCCTGGTCTTCCATCGTCTCCATGAGCTTCAATATCTTTTTGGCCACTTCCTCCGAATCAACCTTCACGGTATTTATCGGAGCCATGTTGACCTCGGCGGATTCGACTTTTATCCCTTTGGCCTCCAGCGCGGAACGCACAGGCTCCAGCGCATCGGGCGGAGTGGTGATGGCGTAATAGTCGCCGGTGGAATCCATATCCTCCGCGCCCGCGTCAAGCGCGACCTCCATCAGGTCGTCCTCCGCGATGGCGTCTTTGTCCACAGTGATTTCGCCTTTGCGGTTGAACACCCATGAGACGCAACCGGTTTCGCCCATCTGCCCACCGGCCTTGACGAAGATGTTGCGTATCTCCGCAACCGTGCGGGTCTTGTTGTCGGTGGTGACCTCCACCATCATCGCCACGCCGCCGGGGGCGTAGCCTTCGTATGTCGCGTCTTCGTAGGTGACGCCGGGAAGCTCCCCCGTCCCTTTTTTTATGGCGCGTTCGATGTTGTCGCCGGGCATATTGGCGCCTTTGGCCTTGAGTATGACCGTGCGCAGACGGGCGTTGCCAGCCGGATCCCCGCCACCCATCCGCGCCGCGACGGTGATTTCCTTTAGTATCTTGGTGAACAATCCGCCGCGCTTTGCGTCAACGATCTTCTTTTTGTGCTTTATCTGGGACCACTTGGAATGTCCCGACATATCAAAATCCTCCAGCGTCGTTGAATCAAAGAAAATATATATCTCGCCCAAACAGGGCGAACACGCAGGTTCGCCCCTACAATAAAAGCTTCAGCATTATCGCCTTTTGCGTGTGCAACCTGTTCTCCGCCTGATCCCATACGACCGACGCGGGGCCGTCCATGACCTCCGATGTTATCTCCTCCCCTCGATGCGCGGGAAGACAGTGCATCACCATCGCCCCGGGCCGCGCCTTGCCTGCCAGAGCCGAGTCTATCGTGAACCCGGCGAAAGCTTTGCGCCGTGTCTCCGTCTCTTCGTCCTGCCCCATACTGACCCAGGTGTCGGTGTACAACACGTCCGCGTCTTTGACGGCGACGGAAGGGTCGCGGACGATTTCCAGCGACGCGCCGCTTTTTTCCGCAAGCGCGTTCGCCTCCGCGACGACTTGTTTATCCGGCTCGTATCCTTCGGGACAAGCCACCGAAAGGTTGATCCCCATCAGAGCCGACCCCAACAACCACGAATGCGCCACGTTGTTGCCGTCGCCGATGTACGCGACCTTCACTCCGTCGAGCTTGCCTCGTTTCTCCACGATAGTGAGCATGTCGCTGAGAATCTGACATGGGTGATACATGTCCGTGAGCGCGTTGATGACCGGGATATCCGCGGACTTCGCAAGCTCCTCCACCTCTTCATGGGCGTATGTGCGTATCACGAGCGCGTCCAGATAGCGCGAAAAAACCTTCGCCGTGTCCGGCCGTGTTTCGCCCCGGCCCATCTGTATCTTGTCGCCGGAGAGGACGACCGCCTGCGCGCCTAGCTGGTATATACCCACTTCGAAGGATATCCGCGTGCGGGTGGACGATTTGTTGAAAAGCATCCCGACGCTTTTGCCTTCCAGCAGGCGATGAGGTTTGCCCTCTTTGCGCTCTTTTTTAAGACGGGCCGCTGTTTCCAAAATCCCGGCCACTTCGTCCCGCGAAAAATCCGGGATACGCAGGAAATCCCGTTTCATGCTCCCAGAACCTCGCCAAGTAGCTTGAGCGCCTTGTTCATCTCCGTCTGGGTTATGTTGAGCGGAGGCAATAGGCGGATAGTCTTCTCATTGGCGCAATTGACCAGCAGGCCCCGCGACGCAAGCTCCGTCACATATTGTCCGCATGGGTTATCCAACTCCACGCCGATCATCAATCCCGCGCCCCGGACATCTTTTATCATCGGCGATTTTTTCTTCATCGCCTTAATCTGTTTGATGGCGTACGCGCCCAGCTTGCGGACGTTGGCAAGCAGGCCGGGTTTTACAAGCGTCTCCAGCGTAGCCATCGCCGCAGAACAGGCCAGCGGCCCGCCGCCGAACGTCGCCGCGTGCGTTCCGGGAACCAGATGTTTGGCGATCTGCTCTTTTGCGAACATCGCGCCCATAGGGAACCCGCTTGCGATGCCTTTTGCCATCGTGATGATGTCCGGTTTCACCCCGTAGCTCTCCCACGCGAAAAGCCGCCCCGTGCGCCCAAACCCCGTCTGCACTTCGTCGAAGATCAGAACGATGTTCCGCGACGCGCAAAGTTTTGCGAGGCCTTGAATGAACTCTTTCGTCCCAATCCTCACGCCGATCTCGCCCTGTATAGGCTCCACGATAATCGCGCAGGTTTTCTGGGTGACGGCGCGTTCGACTGCGGCAAGATCGTTGAATGGGACATGCGTCACCCCGGAGAGCATCTGGCCGAATCCTTCGTGATATTTTTTCTGCCCAGTCATGGCAAGCGAACCCATCGTGCGCCCGTGGAAGGAGCCTTCAAACGCTATTATGTCCGTCCTGCCCGGCCCGTGAGCGTCGGTGGAAGCGCGCCGGGCAAGCTTGAGGGCCGCCTCGTTGGCTTCCGTGCCGCTATTACAAAAGAAGAGCCTGCCGGGGTAAAGCTTTTTGAGCAGAGCCTTGCCATACATGGCCTGCGGCTCGGTGTAATAGATGTTGGAGGTGTGCCACAGCGTCAAAAGCTGTTTTTTGACCGCAAGGGCAACGGAGCTAGGGCAATGGCCAAGGTTGTTGACCGCAAGGCCCGCGAAGAAATCGAGATATTTCTTTCCGTCCGCGTCCCATACATACGCCCCTTTGCCTTTGACCAGGGCTATGGGTTGCCGTCCATAGTTCGGCGTCAACGCCGCGCTGGCGGCGTCCATTATTTTCCTGTCTTTCATTTCTCTCCTTTAAAGGCCGTCGTGGCCCGATAAGCTCGGATTATTTTATATCAACATAACGCGTTTTGAATTTAAAACACGATGTCCGCAATTTCGTTTTCCGTCATGCTCCTTTATTCAACATGCCAGCACGGAGAATAACGCAAAGCGTCCGCGAAAGAAATGGCAGGTGAGGGATTTGAAGGACTTGAGCGACTTGAGTGACTTGAGGGATTTGAGCGACTTGAAAGACTTGAAAAAGGTGAAAAGGTTGTGAGGGGGTCTTTTTGCTGAGGGACTCACTCTTTTTGTCATCCTTGTATATTAAGAGTAAGAGATAAAGCATAAGCGGGTTATCGATCAGAGATGGAGGAAATGGACTAGAGTGAAGACAGGGCGCGTCAAGCCGGTGTCATCCTTGTATATTAAGAGTAAGAGATAAAGCATAAGCGGGTTATCGATCAGAGATGGAG
>JADGAO010000011.1:0-9757 GCA_015231995.1 Nitrospinota bacterium
CCAGTCAAAGAACTTCGACCTGCCGGTCAAGTTCTCGCCTGTTTTTAGCCCCTGACAATTCTCTAATGGAAAATCTGGGTTTATGCAAAAACCCCATCCCCGCCCGGTGAGGAGACCCCTCTGAAAAGTTTGCTTTCGCCATCCGCAAATCCGGGCATACGCAAACAGCCGGAAATACTCGCTTTTGCCGGTTTTTTTCTCCACTTTCCCATGCGTGGTATTGCAACCATCCGTCGGCGATCGAGTAATTCGCATTGCCATTCATTTTTTGTTTGGCAAGAGCGCGCGATTTTGTATAGCATGTAGCCGCATCGCCAAATTAGGGAATCACTGGCTGTCTTTTTGTCCAGTATCGCAGGAGTGACATGTATACACACGACGTGATAATTGTCGGGTCCGGCCTTGCAGGCCTTCGCGCCGCACAGGAGCTTTCCGGCCATCTGGATGTCGCAGTACTCACCAAAGTTTATCCCAGCAGAAGCCATTCCGGCGCCGCGCAGGGTGGTGTGGCCGCGGCGCTCGCCAATGTTGACAAGGACGACTCCCCGGAGGCGCACACCTACGACACGGTGAAAGGTTCCGACTATCTCGGCGACCAGGACGCCATCGAGATCATGTGTTCCGACGCGCCCGCCGCCATACATGAGATAGAAAAGCTCGGTTGCCCCTTCTCCCGCACGCCGGAGAACAAGATTGACCAACGCGCTTTCGGCGGCCATTCGTTCAAAAGGTCGTGCTTTGCGGCGGACAGGACGGGCCATGCGCTCCTACACACGCTGTTCGAACAGTTGATGAAGAACTCTGGGAAAATCCAGGTTTACTCCGAGTGGTACATGCTCCGGCTCATCATGGAAGACGGCGTGGCCAGAGGCGTGGTCGCCATGGATATAAAGACCGGCAGGCTGGAAGTCTTCCACGCGAAGACGGTTCTTTTCGGCACTGGCGGGTATGGGAGAGCTTACAAGATAACGTCCAACGCCTACGCCAATACCGGCGACGGCATCACCGCCGCATACAGGGCTGGCGTGCCGTTGATGGATATGGAGTTCGTTCAGTTCCACCCGACGGGGTTGTACAGCCACGGCATACTTCTATCCGAAGCGGCTCGTGGCGAGGGTGGTTATCTTCTCAACGGCCTGGGCGAGCGGTTCATGGCTAAATACGCCCCCACCAAGCTGGAGCTTGGGCCGAGGGACATAGTTTCTCGAGCGGCTCAGACGGAAATTGACGAGGGACGCGGAGCCGGGCCGAACAAGGATTACGTTCTTCTCGACCTTCGCCATCTGGGCGAGGAGAAGATACTGGAGCGCCTGCCGCAGATATACCATATCGCCAAGGATTTCCTCGGTTCGGACGCGCTTAACACGCCGGTGCCGATCCAGCCGACGGCGCATTACTCCATGGGCGGCATTCCGGCGGATAACGACTGCCAGGTTTATATAGACGAGAAGGGCAACCATGTCCGCGGTTTCTTCGCGGCTGGGGAATGCTCCTGTATCTCCGTCCACGGCGCAAACCGGTTGGGCACAAACTCCCTGCTGGAGGCGTTGGTGTTCGGCAGACGCGCCGGGAAAAAGATGCTGGAAGTCACACGCGACACCGACTGGTCGCCGATCAACGAAAAACGGGAGCTCGACACCGTCAGGCGGGAGTTGGATCAACTCCTCCACACCCAGGCCAAGGAAGACCTGAACACGATACGCGACGAGATGAAAGAGACCATGACCTACAAGGCCGGCGTTTACCGCGACGCGGAAAACCTTGGCCTGGCGTTGAAGAAGATAAAAGAGTTGCAGGACAGGTTCACGCGGGTGCGCGTGGACGACAAGAAGAAGAACTTCAACACCAACCTGCTGGAGGCGCGGGAGCTTTCGCACATGCTCGAATACTCCGAGCTTATCGTGGCCGGGGCCATCGCCCGCACGGAAAGCAGAGGCGCCCATGCCAGGAAAGATTATCCCAACAGGGACGACGCAAACTGGCTCAAGCACACGATGGCGTTCAAGACGAAAGACGGTTTTGAGCTTCGCTACAAACCGGTGAAGATGACCCGCTTCAAGCCAGAAGAGAGAAAGTACTGAGGTTTCACAACCGTTCATTAACGATCACGGTATTGGAAATATAGCGCAATGTCGAAAGTGACTTTCAGGATATTCCGGTTCGATCCGGCCAACGACCCGACGCCCAGGTACCAGGAATACGAAATGCCCCTGGAGCCGGGTATCACCCTTCTCAACTGCCTTAACAAGATCAAGGCCGAGAAGGACGCCACGCTGACATACCGCATGTCGTGCGGCTCGGCGATCTGCGGCTCTTGCGCGGTGCGCGCAAACGGCCACGCCATACTCTCGTGCAAGACGCAGGCTTCCGAGCTGGTCAAGGACGGGGTGATACAGCTCGACCCGCTTGGCAACACCTCGGTGATACGCGATCTGGCGGTGGATCTGGAGCCTTTTTGGGCCTCCATCCGCAAGGTCAAGCCGTGGCTTATGCCGGACGCCACCGACAACCCGGAAAAGGAACGGCTCCAGTCGCAGGAAGATTATTTGAAGATAGACCACGCCACCACATGCATCATGTGCGGAGCGTGCTGGTCGGATTGCAACGTGCTGGAAGTGGACAAAAAGTTCATCGGCCCGGCCGCCTTGGCTAAAGCGCAGAGGTTCATTTACGACACCCGCGACGTGAAAACGATAGACAGGCTCGAAGAGATAAGCGAGCCGCATGGCGTGTGGGACTGCACGCATTGCGGCGAGTGTTCGACACGATGCCCGACCGACGCAAGACCGCTTGGCCGCATCGAGGAGATCAAACAGGCGGCTATGGCCGAAGGCGTCCACGGCAACAGCGGCGCGCGGCACGTCCTTGCGTTCCGGGAGACCGTCGGCAAACGCGGACTGCTCGACGAGAACTACGTTCCTGTGCGGAGCGTGGGCTTTTTGAATATACCCGGACTGCTCGGCCTTATGCCGGTAGGCCTGAGAATGTTGTGGAGAGGGAAGAATCCGCCTGTGATACCGCATTCCGTGGATAAGGTGGAAGAGGTCAAGAAGATTTACTCCCGTTCCGAGGAGTTCAGAAAATGAAGTACGCTCTTTACACCGGTTGCGTCGCCAAAGGCGCGGGACGGGAACTGCTTGCCGCCACGAATGTCGCGTGCGCCAAGCTTGGAATCGAACTTGTGGAGATGACTGCGGCGGCCTGTTGCGGCGCAGGGGTGATAAGCGAGGACAACCCGATGCTCGCAGACATACTCAACGCCCGCACATTCGCGCAGGCGGAGGAGATGGGCCTTCCGATCATGAACATCTGCACGACATGTCAGGGCGTGCACCGGAAAGCCCAGATAAAGCTGAAAAAAGACCCTGCGTATCTTGAGCGCGTCAACAAAGAGTTGAAAGAGCAGACCGGCCTTGAATACAAAGGCACCGTGAAAGTCCGCCATTTTTACGAGGTTCTGCTTGAAGAATACGGGCTTGATAAGCTCAAGTCGAAGATCACGCGCCCGCTCAACGGGTATAAAGTCGCGGCGTTTTACGGCTGTTACGCCATGCGCCCGCACGAATATTCGGATTTGCAAAACCCGGACAACCCGGACGAGCTGGAGAAGATAATCATCGCTCTTGGCGCGACGCCGATAGACTACGCGGAGAGGCTCAAGTGTTGCGGCTTCCCTATACTGATGATGAACAAGACCAACGCCATGAAGCTTACGGGCAACGCGCTGATTGGCGCAAAAGGCGCGGGAGCGGACGCGGTTGTGACCCCCTGCCCTCTTTGCCACCTCAACCTGGACGCATACCAGCCGGAGGTGGAGAACATGAACGACGTCGAGCTGAAACTCCCTGTTCTTCACATACCGCAACTTGTGGCGCTGGCTCTTGGCGCAAGCTATGAAGAACTGAGGCTTAAGACACACATCGTCAGACCGCCTGCGGAAATAGCGGGGTAAGTTGTAGGGGCAGACCCCCATTTCTCCCCCTTACAAAGGGGGAGTGGCGCGAAGCGCCGAGGGGGTTTAACTAACGGGCCACGATCAAGTTAAACCTCCCCCGCTATCGGCTCTGCCGATAGCGCCCCTCCTTGGTAAGGAGGGGAAAAGCAAGGACGGGCGATCCACCGGGTCGCCACTACACAAACGAGGTCATCTCGAAATAATAAAAATGCCGGTAAACAACTACAGCGTAACCGAAATCATCATGGGTTCCATCCCGTACGGGGCGGACCTTATCGAATATCTCACCAAAACAGCCGCCGAACGCGGCGTGACCGTGGGGATGGTGTCGCTTATCGGTTCGGTGAGCGAGGCGTCGCTTGCCTTCTATCACCAGGACACGAAGGTTTACGCAAACGTTGATCCCATAAAAACACCGATGGAGATAGTCTCCGCCACCGGGAACATATCGCTAAAAGACGGTGCGCCGTTCGTCCATCTGCACATGATTTTAAGCTCTGCCAATGGACTTACCGTGGCGGGGCATGTAAACCGGGGCGCCAAAGTTTTCGCCTGCGAGTTTACGATATGGAGGCTCGACGGCCCAGCGCTGGAGCGGGGTCACGATTCGACAACGGGATTGCAGTTGTGGAAGTAATTGTCATTCTGAACGCACGACCATTGTCATTCTGAGCCCTTCGTAGGACTCAGGGTAAACTCCGCGAAGAATCCATCGAAAGAATGTTTTGTTCTACTTTGATCCTTCGGTCGCTAACGCTTCCTCAGGATGACAAAAACATTGTCATTCTGAACGAAGCGTAGCGAAGTGAAGAATCTATATAGAAAAAATTTGTTCTACGTTGATCCTTCGGTCGCTAACGCTTCCTCAGGATGACAAAACGAAGAATCTCCTCTCCCCTAATAACCTGCGATAACCTTCCTCACCTCCGCCACAACCTCGCCTGGGGCCACTGATACGCGCTCGCCGGTCTTCCTGTTCTTTATCTCTACCTTCCCTTCGGCAAGGCTCTTCTTGCCAACGACGACCTGCGCCGGATATCCCACCAAATCAGCGTCGTTGAACTTCACCCCGCCGCGAGCGTCGCGGTCGTCTATGATCGGGTCCAACCCTTCCTTCATCAGCTCTGCGTAAACCTCTTCCGCCGCTTTTACCACTGCTTCGTCATCCATGTTCAAAGGTATCACCGCAACGTCGAAAGGCGCGATGGATGAAGGCCAGATTATCCCTTTGTCGTCGTGGTTCTGCTCTATCGCGGCGGCGGCTGTCCTGCCGACTCCTATGCCGTAGCACCCCATTATCATCGGTTGTTCTTTACCTTCGGAGTCAAGGAACGTGGCGCGCATCGCCTCGGAATATTTCGTCCCAAGCTTGAAGATGTGGCCGACCTCTATCCCTCTTGCAAGTCCCATCACCCCGCCAGCGCATCGGGGGCAAGGGTCGCCCGCCTTCACGTTGCGGATGTCCGCGAATGTGGCGTTCGGGAAATCGCGTTCGTGATTGACGTTGCGAACATGCGCGTCTTTTTTATTGGCTCCGGTCACTGCGTTACGCAGTACGCGCACAGCGTTGTCGGCTATGATTTTGACGGACGTAAGCCCGATGGGGCCGAGGAACCCCGACGGGGCGTTTGTTGCCTTGAAAACTTCCGCGTCGTCGGCCATCGTCACTTCGTTGGCTTTCACGGCGCGAGCAAGCTTCACGTTGTTCACATCGTGGTCGCCGCGTGTCAGCGCCACAACAAACTCGCCGGTATCCGTTTTATAGACGAGGGTTTTAATCAGCCGTTCCGGGGCTATTTTCAAAAATCCGGAGACTTCTTCAATCGTCTTCATCTTCGGCGTGGAGACTTCCTCCAACGGCAGAGCCTCGCCGCTTTCCACATCCGCCGGAGCCTTGATCTCCACCTTCTCCACGTTGGCGGCGTACTCGCATTTGCCGCAATAGGCTATAGTGTCCTCGCCGGAATCGGCCAACACCATGAACTCGTGGGAGAACGACCCGCCGATCTGCCCGGTGTCCGCCTCCACCGCGCGAAAATTAAGTCCCAACCTCGTGAAAATGGCGGTGTACGCCACGCGCATGGCTTCGTAACTTTTGTTCGCGCCGTCGTCGGTGGCGTCGAAGGAGTATGCGTCTTTCATGGAAAACTCGCGCCCGCGCATCACACCGAACCGAGGGCGTATCTCGTCGCGGAACTTTGTCTGTATCTGGTAGAAGTTCAGCGGCAGGTCGCGGTACGAGCGCACGTCCCTGCGCACGAGATCGGTTATAACCTCCTCGTGCGTGGGGCCGAAACAGAACTCGCGGTCGTGCCTGTCGCGGAACCGCAGAAGTTCCTTGCCGTAAACATCCCACCGGCCCGACTCCACCCACAACTCCGAAGGCTGTACGGCAGGCATGAACACTTCCATCGCCCCCGCCCTGTTCATCTCCTCGCGGATGATGTTTTCCAGCTTGCGGATGACACGAAGTCCTAACGGGAGGGTGGAGTATATTCCGGCGGCCAGCTTGCGGATCATTCCGGCGCGCATCATCATCTTCTGGCTGGCGACATCCGCCTCGGCCGGGGCTTCTTTAAGAGTCGGGATGTAAAAACGGGTCAATCTCATTTCGTCTGCTACCTTTTTTAAGCGGTTTTTTCGCGTTGGGTAATCTTATGGGATGGCCCTTTGATAGTCAACGCGGGTTTGAAGCTGGGTGAATATGCGGATATTCCGCTAAATAGCTCGGTTTTTCACTCTAAGGGGCTGTCTCCCAAATGCTCGGCGTGGGTGTTCTTCACCCCGCCGTCCTTAGGGAAGAATAAACTCACATTTAAAGACAAGGAGTTCGAGGTGAAGAACACCTCGAACAGCGACAGCGTTTGTCGTTTCTGTTTTACCATTTGGCGACAGCCTCTCTAAAGATTTTTGCCTGAGCTTCACAGCCTGATACAATCTCCGGCATGAACTTTACAATCACGATATCAAACCGATGAACCATACCGAACTGACGGTCTTTATCCTGGCGGTGGCGCTATTGCTTGCGCTGGCCCGCACGCTTGGCGAAATCGCCCGCGCGATAAAACAGCCAGCCGTGGTTGGGGAGATTCTGGCCGGAGTGATCCTGGGGCCGACAGTTTTCGGGTTATTGGCCCCGGGCGTTCAATCGGCCATTTTCCCGGCCATCGGCAATGGAGCCATCGCGCTTCAGGCGATATCGAGCCTGTCTATCATCATGTTCCTGCTGGTGGCGGGAATGGAAGTGGACCTCAAGGTTGCGCTCAGCCATGGCAGGGCTTCGCTTGTCATCAGTTTTTTTGGGATGCTGGTTCCCTTCGTAACTGGTTTTGCGTGCGCGAGCGTATGGCCTGTGGCTTTCGGGGCCGAACCGGGAACTGATCCAACCGCCTTCGCCATGTTTCTGGGCACGGCCCTTTCCATATCCGCCCTGCCGGTGATCGCCAAAACGCTCATGGACCTGAATATGTACCGGTCGGACTTCGGGATGATAATCATCTCTGCTGCGGTGATAGGCGATATTACGGGGTGGATACTTTTCGCCGTCATCATTGGCATGATCGGCGCCGCTGGGCCGGAAGCTTTCGACGCCCACACCACTATGGTTCTAACTGTCGTATTCGGGGCCTTCCTGCTGACGGTTGGGCGGAAACTTTTGGACAAGGCCCTCCCCTTCGTGCAGGCGTACACATCATGGCCCGGCGGCGCTTTGGGCTTTGCGATGGCAGGGGCGCTTTTATGCGCGGCTTTCACCAGTTGGATCGGCGTGCACGCCATATTCGGCGCCTTTATATTCGGGGTGGCGCTTGGCGAATCGCGCCATCTGCAGGAACGCACGCGGCGGACGCTCGAAGGTTTCATATCGTTTATCTTCGCGCCCCTTTTCTTCGCGTCGGCCGGTTTGAAGGTGGATTTCGCCCATCATTTCGATCTGACGCTGACGACGCTGGTCATAATCATATCCACCGTGGGCAAACTGGCCGGTTGCGGGATTTCGGCGCGGTTGACCGGGTTTTCGTGGAGCGAATCCATGGCCATCGGTGTCGGCCTGAACGCGCGCGGAGCCATGGAGATCGTGCTGGCCCTGCTGGCCCTGCAATTCGGGCTTATCGGCGAGCGGATGTTCGTGGCGTTGGTGGTGATGGCGCTTTTCACCTCGGTCATCGCCGGAGGATTGATATCGCGGATACTGCGGCGAGACGCTCCGGCGCGGCTGATAGATTTTGTCAATGGCGGGGCGTTTATAGCGGAGTTAACGTCCGACGATCCACGCGAAGCGATAGTGGAATTGTCTGCGGTGGCGGCCAGGGCGGCGGGATTGCCAGCCGAGGCTATCGCCGACGCAGTCTGGCGGCGGGAGAAGATGATGCCAACTGGACTGGGCAAAGGAGTGGCCACGCCGCACGCCAGGATACCGGGACTTAAAACGCCGGTGGTGGCCGTGGGATTATCCCGCGAGGGAGTGGAATTCGACAGCCCCGACGGGGCTCCGGCGCAAGTGGTCTTTCTGACGCTCACCCCTGCGGACAAGATGACCACGCAGGTGGAGCTACTTTCCGACATAGCCAAAAACTTCATTAACGATTCCATCCGCCAGCGAGCGATCCAGTCAAAGAATTTCGCCGAGTTTTTATCCGTTCTCAAGACCGGCGGGGATTGAGTGGGTAAAAATAGGGGAGCGCGATAAAGTTGACAAAATCAACCTGCCGCGTTCACTGTTTGCGTTCATAAATAAGAAAATCATGGCTCTGCCGTTTTCATTCCTGTAAAATTAAATATCTAGGTTGGTGGATAGACCTTAAAGGCCACACTCCAATTGACGTGGCCATGTCTTTCCGCGAGAATGTTGTGTTTACCTTTATTTCAGTTGAGGGGAGCGTGTTTATGCCCGTACTGCCGATAGTCAACGACCTCGGCTTTTATGAAATAAGAATGGAATCCGTGGGCGGGTTCGGCGCGAATCTGGCCGGCAAGATACTCGGCGAAGCCGGGGTTCTGGGTATGGGGTTCAACGGAGCCAACTTCTCCAGCTACGGCTCGGAGAAAAAAGGAAGCCCCGTCAAGGCGTTCGTGCGGTTCTGCGACGCATCGGTCAACGTGCGCGTCAACAGCCCCGTCACCGAGCCGCACATGCTGGTGATATTCCTGGAGACGATGGCCAGCTACCCGGGCATCCTCTCCGGCGTTAATCCCAAAACCACTGTCATTATAAACACCGCTCTCTCCCCTGACGAGGCGCGGGACAAGCTAAAGCTCCCTTACGGGACGTTGATCACAGTGGACGCCATGCGTATCGCCGTGGAGGAGAAGACTAGGGTCAACACGGCTCTTCTCGGGACTGTGGCGGCGGCTTCGGGTTTCATAGACCCACAGGCGATCAAAAAATATATCGAGCACAACCTCGGAAAAAAATACGCGAACCTCATCCCGCCGAACATTAAGACGTTCGACCGGGGTTTCACCGAATGGACGAAAAAAGAATTCGCGGACGACAAAAAGTATCCGCCACAGCCTTTCCGCAGGGACGGGCAGAAGATCGGCTACATGAACCAGGCGATCGGCGGCGTGCTGACCAATCCCGGCAGTTCCATACATAAAGACCTGACGGTTTCGCGGTCGGGCTGGATACCGGTTCTTATAAAGAGCAAATGCACATCCTGCGGCGAATGCGACATCACCTGCCCGGATTATTGTTTCGAATGGTCCATCCAGAAAGACAAAAAAGGCAAAGACGCGCAGACCCTCCAGCGCATCCACTACCAGCACTGCAAAGGTTGCCTGCGATGCGTGGACATATGCAAA
>JADGAO010000011.1:9854-14982 GCA_015231995.1 Nitrospinota bacterium
CCAGCGCATCCACTACCAGCACTGCAAAGGTTGCCTGCGATGCGTGGACATATGCAAGTTCGACGCGCTCGTCTCGAAGGTGGAGTACGAGGTGGAGCCGAAGACGATAACCGACGGATTTACGGAATAACTAGTCCTCGCGCGCCTGTCGGCGTCGCAGGGTCACTAAGGAGGCTTGTTTCATGGGTTCCATAACTGAAGAGAAAAAGACAGGGGAGACCAAAGGCGCCCCGGCGCAGGTGGTGGACTTCCTTTCGGGCAACGAGATGTCGTCGCTGGCGGCGGCGCACGTCAACTTCCACCTGATGGGGTACTATCCGATAACCCCCTCCACCGAGGTGGCCGAAAACCTCGACGAGATGTCGGCCAACGGCGAAGCGTTCGTCCGGCTGGTTCCCGGCGATGGTGAACACGGCGCGGCTGGCATCTGTTACGGCGGCACGACGGCGGGCGGCAGGGTGTTCAACGCGACATCGGCCAACGGCCTGCTTTTCTCGATAGAGCAGATGCCTGTGCAGTCCGGCACACGCTACCCGATGGTGTTAAACCTCGTGTGCAGGTCCGTCAGCGGCCCGCTGGACATACGCGGCGACCATTCCGACCTTGTCTCCGCGCTGGATGTGGGCTGGATAGTCCTGCTGGCCAAAGACCAGCAGGCGACGTACGACATGATCATCATGGCCACCAAAATCGGCGAGACCTTGGACGTGCGCCTGCCCGTTATCGTGGCCGACGACGGGTTTTTCACATCCCACCAGAAACGCAGGGTGCAATACTTCGAAGACCGGAAGGTGGTGGAGAATTTCGTCGGGCCGGTTGCGCAGATTAACGTCTCCGTCAACCCGTCCACCCCGATCACCATCGGGCCTTACATGAACGACCCGGATCAGATCAACAACAAAAAACAGCTTTCCATGGCCATGAGCGCCGCCGAAAGCGTCATACCGAAAGTTTATGCGGAGTGGGAAAAACTCTCCGGCAGAAAGTACAACGTCCTCGAGACCTACAGGATGGAAGACGCGGAGACTGCGCTGTTCATCGTCAACTCCGCCGCCGACACCGCGATGGAAATGGCCGACAGCCTTCGCGCCAAGGGCCATAAGGTCGGCGTGATGTACCCGACCGTCATCCGCCCGTTCCCGTCGGAGGAAATCCGCAAGGCTTGCAAAAACGTCAAAGCCCTGCTCGTCGCCGACAGGGCGGACTCCTACGGCGCCCACGGCGGCAGGATGTATCACGAGGTCAAATCGGCCCTGCAGAGCGATAGGGATAACAAAACTCTCGTCATCAACCGCATCTACGGGCTTGGCGGCAAGGATTTCTTCTCCGACGACGCGAAGACGATGTTCGAGCTTACCTTCGACGCGGTAAAAAAGGGCCGCGTGGAAATACCCTACGACTACATCGGCATTGACCCGGGCGACCCAAGCTGGAAACCGGTTCAGGGCACCGCGCCGCTCACTAAAGAACAGCAATCGCCGGGAATCCTGTCGGTCTATAAAGACGAGAAAACGGGGTTGATGGAAGTCAAAGGCGTAAAGCAGAGAGAGCTTACCGCCATGCCCCACCGCATCACGGCCGGTCACGGCGCGTGCCCCGGTTGCGGCATATTTCCGAGCGTCGGCACGTTCCTGAAGGGTATCGAGGGATTTGTGGTGATGCTCTGGCACACCGGTTGCGGAATGGTGGTTACGACGGGTTATCCGAACACCTCGTTCGCCATAACGTACATACACAACCTTTTCCAGAACGGCGCGGCCACGTTGTCGGGCGTTGTGGAGATGTATAAGGAACGGCAGAAACGGGGCGAAATCCCGCAGGATCAGGAGATCACGTTCGTCATGGTGACGGGCGACGGCGGGTTGGACATCGGCCTCGGGCCTGCCCTGGGCGCGGCGTTCCGCAACCATAACCTCATCATCCTGGAGTACGATAACCAGGGTTATATGAACACGGGCCATCAGCTCTCGTTCACTACCCCTATCGGCCACGCCACCTCCACGTCCAACGTGGGCACGGTCGGACGCGGCAAGACGTTCGGACACAAGGACTCGGCCCAGCTTTTCGCCGCGTGCCATATCCCGTATGTGTTCACGGCGGTGGAGTCGAACTATAAAGACCTCATCCGCAAAGCGGCCAAAGCCCAGCATTACGCAAGGACGGAGGGTATGGTCTTCGGCAAGCTCTTCTCCGACTGTCCGCTCAACTGGCGCCATGCGGATAACACAGGCCAGGAGGTCGTGCAGGCGGCGGTGGATTGTAACTTCTTCCCGCTTTACGAAGTGGAAAAGGGGAAGACCATCCTCAACTACGACCCGGAAGCGAAGGGCAAAAAGGTTCCCGTCACCGAATGGCTCAAGACGATGGGCAAGACCAAACATCTTCTCTCGCCGAAGTTCAAGGACATCGTGGACGGTTTCCAGAAAGAAGTGGACAGACGCTTCGCCCGCATCAAGGCGATGAGCGAACATCCGACTCTGTAAAGTATGACGAGCAAGGCCGGGCGAACCTGTATGGGCCGCCCGGCTTTTTTTATGCTCACCGCTGTCCAGACCTAAAGCGGATTTGGTGAAAAACGTAGGGGCGAACCTATGTGTTCGCCCGCATGAAAGAGGGCAGACACACAGGTCTGCCCCTACGCGATGATTTGGGCGACAGCTTGCGCCCTCTGCCCACGGTTCCTTGTGACGAGGATTAGGCATATAATGACGCTGAATGGTTCAAACTGCATAAGGGGTGGGTGCGGCGAGGAGTCCAATCGAAGGCTCATGAATCGTCTTATGCAGACTGCACAAGACAAGGCTCCGAAAACGGATGACGGAGGCAATCTGCGATGGCACAAGGGGTTGGAGCAAACGGCTGTCGTCTGCTCTCCGGTTTAGGCGGAAAGGAACAGCCTGCCTCCACCTGTTTATATAGTTTGCCAATACATGTTAGGCGTCAAGGTAATGTGAGATTATTGGCAAATGAAGGTCAAAGAACTTATCGCGTTGATTGAGGCCGACGGCTGGATGCAAGTGCGGCAGAAAGGTAGCCATCGTCAGTTTCATCATATATCCAAGTCAGGAACCGTCACGGTTTCAGGAAAATCCAGTGTCGATATTCCCCCAGGAACGCTCAACAGCGTTTTGAAGCAGGCGGGCTTGAAGTAGGAGGTGTTGTTATGCGCTATATGGTTGTCATAGAGCAAGGTCCAAGCAGTTTTGGGGCATACGTCCCTGATCTCCCAGGCTGTATTGCTGTCGGAGAGTCAAGACAAGAGGTGTTGCAACAGATACAGGAAGCTATCGAATTTCATCTTGAGGGCATCAAGGCGGGTGGGGCCTCAGTGCCTCAGCCGCACTCTTACAGTGAGTTCGTTGAGGTTCATGCCTAACCAATCACTCCAGCGGACGGTAAAAAGAGCCGCTACTGAGTTCTGCTGTTAGGCGTACAATAATTCGGCGTGGCTCAAAGGAGCCATAATGAAACTAAACTTTTGTCTGAGAACCATAAGCTGGAATTACCGCAAGGCTATATGCTAATTGATCGAATGGTGACGCCACGAGTGGGAATATGAAAAAGGTGGTGGCTAAAGTGGCGCAGGTGAAAGACAGCGATATGCGCGCCGAATATGACTTTACGGGTGGAGCGCGTGGCAAGCATTACAAGGCTATGCAAGCTGGCTATACGATTACCACTCATAACACGGATGGCACAACTGTTGTTAAGGATGTGACGCCCAAAAAGGGCGCTGTTGCTCTGGAACCCGACATCATGGCCTGTTTCCCAGACTCGGAATCTGTAAACAGGGCTTTGCGTTGCTTAATTCCGCTACTACCTAAAAAACATAAAACAAAGACCCTGGCGGGAAGAAAAGTGAAAAAGCGTGTGGCTTGAATTTTTTCCCAAGTTTCGTGCGCTTAAAAAAGATACCAGTGATACGCCCATTGTAACGTCGCCTTTCTAAGCGGCAAGGCTACAAAATGCCCCAAAAAGGAAACCCTGGCTACATGGACAAGCCAAAGCCCGGCGCGATGATCCCCTCTACCCTGTTCGAAAACGCCCTCTCCTCCTTCACCGACGCTGTCATCCTGCTTGGCATGGACGGCAACGTGCAGTGGATGAACTCCGCCGCCGAACAGATAACAGGCTCCTCCTCGACACACGCTGTCGGCGGGCCGATGGCGGCGTTGTTCCCAGCAAACACCCCCACTAACGACGCCGTGACGCAGGCGATGGAAACGGGATTATCTGTTACCGACCATGACTCGGTTTATGTGAACAGACGAATGGAACGGCTCCCCGTCGGAGTGTCGGTCTATCCGCTCGCCCCGGAAGAGGGAAGCAAAGGCGCGGCCGTCGTCATACGCGACCTCACGGCCTTCAAGGCTATGGAGCGGCTCGCCGGAGCCGGCGAGCGAATCGAGGGATTGTCCACCCTCGCCGCCGGAATCGCCCACGAGATAAAAAACCCGCTCGGCGGCATCCGTGGCGCGGCTCAACTCCTTCGCGGCGAAAAGGGAGGCGCCCGTGAAACCGCCGAATACACCGGCCTGATCATCCGAGAGGTGGACAGGATCAACCGTCTCATCACGGATTTCATCGCGCTTAACCAGCCCGGCGATTTCCCGATGGAGCCGCTGAACCTCTACCCGGTTCTCGACGATGCGATAAGCCTTCTCAAGCCGCTGATGGATCAAAAAGACATCAGGGTTCTTCGCGTGTTCGACCCAAGCCTGCCGCCAGTTATCGGGAACGGCGACAGGTTCCGCCAGATATTTCTCAACATCATCAAGAACGCGGTGGAGGCCTGCGAAAATGGCGGGCGCGTGACCGTCGCCACGTCGCTTGCGATGAGTCCGCCGTTATCGAAAGTGCGCGGGAAAAAAAGCCGGTTTGCGCTGGTGGAAGTGGCCGACGACGGACCCGGTCTGGATGATGAGACGAAATGGCGCCTGTTCACGCCTTTTTTTTCACGCAAGAAACAGGGGTCGGGATTGGGGCTGGTGATGACGCTTCATCTCGTGCAGGCGCATGGCGGATTATTGGAACTGGATAACAGACCTCACGGACCCGGAGCCGTGGCGTCGGTCTATTTGCCGTATGCGCAGGATTGATGGGGCTTTGCGTTGTTGAGGGAGTCCAA
>JADGAO010000011.1:15077-26398 GCA_015231995.1 Nitrospinota bacterium
ACTGAAGGATCAATGTAGAATTGAAGAATATTCTATTGAATAGATTCTTCGCGTTGCTCAGAATGACAATGACGTGTATTCTTCGCGGAGTTACCCTGAGTCCTACGAAGGGTTCGGAATGACAATTCGATACCTGTCATTCTTCAAGCCACTCAAGCGTCTCCACCGTCCGCATGTCCAAACGGAATAGATCGTCTTTCACACGTCCAATCACCGGAATCCCGCGCCCGCGAAACCATTTTGCAAGACCGTCCGCGCTCATCTTCTTGTGGCGGATGGCGACGCTATAACTTGGCATGTCCAGCTCCGGCATGGCTCCGCTACCTGCCTGGCATGTGTCTGCGATAACGGAAACCTCGGCCTCCTGACCGAACATGCGCGATATGATCCGCGCCGCTTCTTCCGCAGTGGCTCGCACGTTGTCGAGGCTTCTGGCCAGTAGCCTCAACGTGGGAATGGAACGCGCCGCCTTCTCCGGGTTCAGATATAGCAGAAGAGTCGCCTCCAGAGCGGCCAGTGTCATCTTGCAACAACGAAGGGCGCGTTTGAGATGGTTCTTCTTGATGAGCGTCACAAGGTCGCGCCGCCCTGCGATTATCCCAGCTTGCGGCCCGCCCAACAGTTTGTCGCCGGAGACAGTGACCAGGTCAACGCCGCTTCTTAGCGTGTCGCCTATCGTCTGCTCGTACGGAAGGCCGAACCGCGTGATATCCGCAATCGCCCCCGAACCCAGATCAACCATGAACGGCAGGCCCTTTGAGCGAGCGAACTCCGCCAGCTCCGAATCTTTGGGTTGCGTGGTGAACCCGATTATCCGGTAGTTGCTCGTGTGCGCCCGGAGGATAATCGCAACGTTCCCGCTGACGGCGTTTTCGTAATCGTAAAGATGCGTCCGGTTGGTCGTCCCCACTTCGCGCAACACGCAACCGCTTTTCGCCATTATGTCCGGCAGGCGGAACGATCCGCCTATCTCGATAAGCTCGCCACGGGAGACGATGGCCTCTTTCCCGAACGCCAGCGTGTTGAGCGCGAGCAGGACAGCGGCGGCGTTGTTGTTGACGACCGTCGCCGATTCCGCGCCGGTCAGCTCGCATATCAATCCTTCCACAAGATCGTCGCGGTCGCCCCTCGCTCCCTTCGCAAGGTCGTACTCGAGGTTGACGTTGGAGATAGCGGCGTTATGCGCGGCTCTGGCCGCCTCTTCGGAGATGATGGAGCGTCCCAGATTGGTGTGCGTAACAACGCCAGCGCAGTTTATGACTTTCATCAGTTTGGGCCGGGCCGATTCCGCAAGCTTCGCCGAAGCGAGCGCGATCCATTCCCCCTCACTGCCCGGGATAGGCGCGCTTTTGTCTTTGAGCAATAAACGCCGCGCCGAGTCTATTTCCCGGCGTATCGCGGAAACGACGCGGTCCCGCCCATACTCCGCCACTATTGTGGTGGATGACGAATGGCTTAGCAGGCTGTCCACGGATGGGAGTTTACGCAACGTTTCGTTTTCCATTTCGGGGCGTTTACCTTTTATCAGCGTGGTTAAATGACAGCTCGCGCGATTATGCGACCGGGGCCGCCGCTTGTTTTAAAGCCAGCGGGAGGCTGACGATGAAACGTGTCCCTCTTCCCAGTACAGACCACGCCTCTATTTTTCCGCCGTGGCTTTCTATTATCTTGTGAGCCAGCGGAAGGCCAAGCCCGGTCCCGCCGCTTTTGGTCGTAAAGAAAGGTTCGAATATCCTGTCCAGGTTTTCAGGAGGAATCCCGCCTCCCGTATCCTCGATTATTATCCAGGCCATCGGCCTGCTGTCTTTAAGCGGCCCGTCCTTGCCGACCGAGATTATGAGAGTTCCCGAATCGCCCATGGCGTCTATGGCGTTGACGCACAGGTTCCAGATGGCCTGGCGGAACTGCCCATCGTCCGCCTCCACGAACACTTCCGGTTGCACAGCCATCCTGATGGTCATCTTGTCTTTCACCCTGGGGTCGGATTGAAGAAGCGTGACCGTCTCCCGGATGATGTTGCCAGCGTCCAGCGTAAACGGCCTTAGCCGTGGGGGCGAGGTGTACAGAAGGAACTGTGTGATGATGCGGTTAAGCCTGTCGGTTTCCCTTGTGATGATGTTGATGAGCCTTTTACCGCTCTGATCCAGCAGAGGGTCGAGATCCGCGCTCAATATCTGTATCGAACCGCTCAACGAAGCGAGCGGGTTCCTGATCTCGTGCGCGATACCTGCGGCCATCCTGCCTATTGCGGCGAGCCGTTCGGCGTGGGCCACCTGCCGCTCCATGTTTTTTATCCCGGTGACGTCCTGAAAAACCGCTATCACCCCCTGTATCGCCCCGTCAACGGAGAGCTTGCTTATGGTCATGTTTATATCCACTCTGGTCCCGTCGCCCTTCATGTGGGACAGTTCCGCTTGTCCGGGTTGGTTATCGAGCGGCGGCGGATTTTCGAAAAACCGTCCCAATGCGCCCCGGTTGAAAATGTTCCATATCTTCTGCCTGCCGATCTCTTCAGCGCGGAGGCCCAGCATCTTCTCGGCGGCTGGGTTATGAGAAAGTATCGTTCCGTCCATGTCCATGGCCATGAATCCCGACCCCATGTTCGACAGCACGTTCTCATGGAAAGCCTTGAGCAGTGTAAAATCCTGGTTTTTTTCGATGAGCCGCTGGTCCGTCTTGCGCAACAGCCCCGTCAGATAGCCGCTGAGGAAGGCCACCAGGTAAAAGGAGGTGATGTTCATGATGGCGGTGATGAGGACGAAGGCCGCCTCCGGGTTCTTGTAGGAGGGTGGAAAGACGTAGAACGGATGGATAATTCCCTGGAACTCCAGCCCAAGCATCACGGCGAAAAAGACGCTCGCTTCCGTGGCTATCACATAGGTGGCGGATTTGGACAGCGAGATGGCCGAGCCGATTATCACGAGTATGTAGAGGAACGGGAACGGGCTTTCCGCTCCGCCGGTGAAGTGGATGATGCCAGTCACCAGCAAGGCGTCGGTCACGAGCTGGAAATAGGCGAACCTGAAAAGGTTTGTGGCGAACCGTGAGAAAACGGCGTAAGCGATGGAGAAAAGGTATGCGAAGGCCACAGGGATAAGCGGCAGATAGGCCTGGTTGAGCCTGCCGTAGCGGAACTGGAAAAACACCACCAGTCCCATGAAAAACGAGACGACCGCAAGACGCGCCGCAATCAGTATGAAAACACCCGGCGTAGGCGTGGCGACAGGACCATTGCGGCCCTGATGGATGTCCGTTTCGTCAGCCATTGGCGTTCCCTGCGCGGCGGAAGCGGCCATGCGCGGCGGAATTCGCCGTCACAGGCCGCAGACCGCCAGCCTTTTTCGGATGATGAAGGCCTGCTTTAGCCTACCGTGTCTCCCATCTTGAATATCGGCATGTACATGGCGATAACCACGAAACCCACCACCACGCCGAGGAAGACCATGAGCATCGGCTCAAGCATGGACGTAAGCCCCTCGACGGCGGTATCCACCTCCTGATCGTAGAAGTCGGCTATCTTGTTCATCATGGCGTCCAGCGCGCCGGTCTGCTCGCCGACCTCGATCATCTGCACGACCATCGAAGGAAAAACGCCCTGCTCCTTGAGCGGCTCCGCCAGGCCTTTACCCTGTTTGATGTCGTCTATTATGGAGAGCACGGCGCCCTCGATAACTTTCTGCCCGGCCGTTTTGGCGGTTATGTTCAGCCCCTCGATTATCGGGACGCCCGACGCGATAAGAGTGCCCATCGTACGCGTGAACTTGGCCACGGCCACCTTCTGGATGAGCACGCCGAGAACGGGCAACCTGATGAAAATCCTGTCGGTGATGTCCAACCCTTTTTCCGTCTTCCGTATGTATATGAACGCCCCTATAAGGGCGGGCGGAGCCAGGAAAACTATGTACCAATAACCGATGACGAAATCGGACGCGCTCAACACAACCGCCGTGGGCCATGGCAGAGCCGCCCCAGCGTCGCTGAACATCTTGCCGAACATCGGTATGACGAAAACCAGCAGGAATATGACCACCGCTATGGCCACCGTCAGGATTATCGCCGGATAGACCATGGCAGACTTGACCTTGCCCTTGAGGGCCATGGCTTTTTCCATGTAGTCCGCAAGGCGTTCGAGTATCTTGTCGAGAATACCGCCCACCTCGCCGGCCTCTATCATGTTCGTGAAAAGCTGGTCGAAAACCTTGGGATGCTTGCGGAGCGCGTCGGCGAACGTTTCGCCCGTCTCCACCTTGGCCTTTATGTCCAGAAGTATCCTGGAAAAACTCTTGTTGTCCACGGAAGTGCCCAGGATGTTAAGGCACTGCACCAGCGGCAGACCGGCGCTTATCATCGTAGCGAACTGGCGCGTGAATATGACGACGTCCTTGCTCGTCGGCCCGCTATCGAACAGGGTGATGTCTTTGCCCTTGGCCTTTATGGAAACAACCTTCACCTTCTGCCTGGACAAAGCCGCCTTGGCCGCTTCGAGGTTATCGGCCTCTATCTCCGCAATTTTGCTACCGAGCTTGGTCTCGAATTTATACTGAAAAACCGGCATATCCGCTGTTCCTTATCTAAAGTCTGGCTTTGATAATGGGAGTCTTAGAATCAATCCTTGCCGGCGTCCGCAAGAGCTTTTAAAAACAGCCTGTAAAACACCTCGTTGTCCTTCATCGCTTTTCTCATTATAAGCTCAAAGTTGCCGAAATCCGCCTCGTTGACCACAATGTCCGCGCTACGGGAGAAAGCGACCATCCGGTCGAGCGTCTTGAAGTTTTTACCAGTCAAAACCACGAACATCTTCCGGCGGGTGTCCATGGTCATCGGCTCTATGGCCTTGAGTATCTCGTTGTCGCCCGGGTCTGCTCCGTTGAACCTCTCGTTTATAATGACCAGGTCGTAAAAGTTGAACTGAAGCTTCTTAAGCCCGTCATCGGGTGTCTTAACGGGCGTGACGATGAACTGCATCTTTTTCAGTATCGGCGTTATTCGGTCCAGGTTTTCCAGGTCGGCCACAAGCGCCCTCCTGCTCCCCTCCTCGACCAAAGCCTCCAGCTCGTCCTCCATCGCCTCGGCGAGGCTTGCCAGCGCATCCCCTTCCTTCATCGGAGCCTGCGGGATCGGGACATTCTGCGTCTCGTCCATCTTCATCGCCGACGGCGTGGTGTCCGGCACAGCCGCGCCCATCCCGGGCATCTCCAGCCCCGAATGATCCGCCTCCCTCGTCACGGAGATTGTATTTTTGCACGATGGACACGCGAACTTAAGCGTCCGGCCCACCGGCAGTTTCTCGTCCGGGACGTTTATAACCTTCTGGCAACTCTCGCATGTGACTTTCATGTGTCGTTACCGCTTTTTCCTTTTCAGGCCCAACGTTTCCTTGTCGTAAACTTCGTCCATGCCCAACTCGTTAATGTCGGTCGTGGCCTGGCCGCGCTGGCTCTTGATAGTGTCGATATTGCGGCCAACAATAGGCTTCCGGGAGGCGTAACCCATCGCCGTGTCTTCGGTGATTAATCCGGCGGCGTATAGCTCCGTGATGCTCTTGTCGAACGTGCGCCAGCCGAACGGCTCGGACGCCGTTATGATGTCGTAGAAAGTTTTCCCTTCGGATTCGCCGTTGAGAATCGAGTCCTTAACCCGCAGGTTGGAGCCCATTATCTCGAACGCCGCCACCCTGCCCCCACCGGCCTTTGGCAACAACCTTTGACAGACTATCCAGCGGATGGATTCCGCAAGGCGGATGCGGATAAGCTTCTCTTCTTCCAGGTCGAACATACCCACGATACGGTTGATGGTCTGCCCTGCGTCAACGGTGTGCAGGGTGCTCATGACCAGATGGCCGGTCTCTGCGGCGGACATGCCTATCTCCACTGTCTCGCGGTCGCGCATTTCGCCGACAAGCACAACTTTGGGAGCCTGGCGAAGCGCGGCGCGCAAGCCGCCTGCGAACGTGTCGAAATCCTTGCCCAGCTCCCGCTGGTTGAAAGTGGCTTTCTTGTGCGGGTGCATATACTCCACCGGGTCCTCCAGCGTCACCACATGGATGGACTTGTTCCGGTTTATCAGGTCGAGCATCGCGGCCAGAGAGGTCGTTTTACCCGATCCGGTGGCGCCAGTGACAAGAACGAGGCCGTTCTTTTCTTCCGCGATCTTGTTGAAAGTCGGCGGAAGCTTTAATTGTTCTATGGTGGGTATCTGGGTCTCCAGCTTCCTGAGCACAAGAGAGTATGTGTTGCGCTGGGAGAAGATGTTGACGCGGAACCTTGCCCGGTCGCCCACGAAATACGACGTGTCCGCAGAGCCGTTCTCGACCAGGTGTTTGGTGAGGCGGGCGTCGTTGCCGATGATGTTGAGCGCGATCATTTCCGTCTGGAACGGCGTGAGCTTCCAGAGCGGAGGATTCATCGCAACGTCCACAAGTTGCCCGGAAGACTCCACCTGCAGAGCTTTGCCAACCGTCATGTTGAGGTCGGACACGTTACTGTGGCTGTCTAACATCCGCTCCAGAATATGATCCAGTTCGACCCTTCTCATCCAAAGCGCTCCATGAATATATCGGGGACACTAACCTAAACCGGACATAGCAACACGCCAATTATATAGCAACAGCTTGTTTTCACCAGAGAAAACTCATGTTTTAGGTAAAATTCGTTAAAGATGGGCTTCCGTCTCCGGCTGGGATTTGCAAACCCGGAAACCAAGGTTGAAAGCGGGATACTTCGCTATCGGTCAATAATTTATCTCTCCGAGAAGTTCCGCGCGAGATTTATAAAATCAAACGCCACTGCCCCCTACCCCGCTTTCCCCAACTCTTCCTTCAACACTCTCTTCAAAACTTTCCCGATCACCGTCTTCGGCAGGCTGGGGCGGAAATAGACCTTCTTTGGAATCTTGAATGACGCGACGTTTTTCCTGCAATGCTCCTGGATATCCTTTTCCGTGACATTCGCTCCCTCCTGCAGAACAACCGCCGCCACGACCCGTTCGCCCAGATAGCTGTCGTCCATCCCCACAACCGCCGCCTCTTTTACGCCGGGGCATGAGAACAACACATCCTCCACCTCCTTGGGATACACGTTGCATCCGCCGGAGATTATCATCTCCTTCTTGCGATCCATGAGGAATACGTAGCCCTCATCGTCCATATATCCAAGGTCGCCGGTGAACAGCCAGCCGTTTTTTAAAACCTTCGCGGTCTCCTCCGGCTTGTTGTGATATCCGGCCATAACCTGCGGGCCGCTTAATATCACCTCGCCGATCTCGCCGGGGGAGGCTTCTTCCGCGTCTTCATTGCGCGCGATTATGCACGTCGTGCCGGGTATCGGCAGGCCAATGCTTCCCGGTTTGCCTCCGCTGGCGAGTGGATTGCCATGCGTAACGGGGCTGGCTTCCGTAAGGCCGTAGCCCTCTACCAACCGCCCGCCGGTCAACTCCTCAAATTTTCTTTTGACCTCGGTGGAGAGCGCCGCCGCTCCGGAGAGACAATATTTTATGGACGAGATGTCCCGCTTGGCCGCTTTCGGGTGGTTGTTGATGGCGACATACATCGCAGGCACTCCGGGGAACATGGTGACGCGATGTTTTTCGATCAGTTTCATCACCGTGTCCGCATCGAATTTCGGGACAAGCACGATCTTCGCCGATAGAGAGAGCGCAAGGTTCATCCCGGCAGTCATCCCGAATGCGTGAAACACGGGCAGAGCCAGCAGGAACACCTCCCTCCCCTCCACTGCATCCGCAAACCACGCACGGCCTTGAAGCGCGTTGGCCAGCGCGTTGCGATGCGTAAGGGTCACGCCTTTGGCTACCCCAGTGGTGCCGCCGGTGTACTGGATGAGCGCAACATCGCCTCCATCCACGCTCTCCGGCTCGGCGGTCTCCGAAGCCTTTTCCATCGACTCCCGCCAATCTAAAAACGCCTCGCCTTTTGGGGTTTTAGCGCTACGCCCCTCCAACCAGAGCTTGACCGGAAAGAGCAACGATAGTAGCGTTGGCATGTATTCTTCCAGCCGGAAGACGATTACCTTTTCAAGCTTTGTCTTACCGAGTATGTTGGCGACCCTCGGCGCAAACAGGTTGAGGACGATGGCGACCTTCGCCCCCGCGTCGTTGAACTGCGCCTCGATCTCACGCTCCACATAGAGCGGATTGGTCTGCGTGACGACCGCTCCAATGCGAAGGATCGCCTGATACGCGATGAGAGCCTGCGGACAGTTTGGCGACATCACCGCCACCATATCGCCTTTTTTAACGCCCAGCCCGCGCAATACGTTCATCGCTTTTTTGACGAAAACGTCGAACTGACGATAGGTGATGGACGTGCCGAAGAAACTCATCGCAACGTTGTCGGGGTATTTGGCGACGGCTTCTATGAGAAGGGACGTAAGAGGCTTATCGGGTATCTCTATGGTTTGAGGAACGCCAGAGTCGTATGGTAGAGATTTCATGAGAATCCTATTTAGCTAGAGCCGTTTTACGTCCCGATAAACCTCACCATCGTTTCGTTTGCCGATGATTACAACCTGCAAAACGTCTTTTTCCAGCGCATATATTATGCGGTACTCGCCGACATCCGCCCTGCGGTAATGGGAGCCGGACAACGCCTGCGAGTCATGCGGAAGCGGCTCCTCCAGCAACGCGAATACTTTCCGTATCACCTGCCGGAACTGTTTCGGTGGCAGGCTATCGGTAAAGTCCGCCGCCCGTCCGCTGAAGTCCAGTTTAAGCGCCAAGCTTTTTCAGCCTCGATCCTATGAACTTTTTAGTCGCGGTCACGCCCAGATAACCACCGGCCTCCGCCTTTTGCGCTTTCATGATCCAGTAAGCGTCTTCAAGCGCGGAGAGCCGCTCGTAATCATCTATCGAAAGCAGGACGGCTACGGGTTTGCCGGTCTTCTCTATCAACACCGGCTCCCTGATAGCGGACTGCAAGTATTCCCCGAACCGGTTTTTGATTTCAGTGGCGGTGGCGGTTTTCATCGGATTAGCATCTGTACGCCATCCTTCCGGTTCATACTCCTTTTGGATGCGTATCTCGTAATCGCCCATCGGGATTTCTATAGGTTTATGTTCCTCATGCGTCACTGTAGCGGTGTCTGAGAGAACCCTCAAATAAAGAACGCCGTTCTTCTCATAGAGAGAAGCTTCACCTTCAGTTATCCTGTGGGCGTGGCCTGTGACCTCGCCTTCCGCCAGCACCAGTCGGTCGCGCTTGATCCCATCCAAAAACTTCTTCGTCGTCGGAAAAATTCCGACATCGCCATGCCTATACATAAATCTTCCTTTTGCCCATTTTGTTCATTTTAGCTAAAATAGCTAATTAAGTCAATAGGTCAAAAAGACTGCGGCGGTGCCCCCCTCACTTCCCTCCCAACAAATCTTCCCTATGTATCGCTCCCTGCGCCGCACTGGAGACTGTCTGGCCGTATCGCACAAGGTAGCCGCTCTTTATCTTAGGCGCGGGGCGTTTCCATTTTTTCGCCCTTTGCGCCATCTCCGCTTTCGGGACAAGCAGGTTGACCTTGCGTTTGGGTATGTCTATCTCGATGATGTCGCCGTTTTTCACCAGCGCGATAGGGCCGCCTTCCATAGCTTCCGGCGAGACATGGCCGATGCACGGCCCACGTGTGCCGCCGGAGAATCTGCCGTCGGTTATCAACGCCACGGAGTTCTGCAAACCCATCCCCGCGATGGCCGCCGTGGGAGCGAGCATCTCACGCATTCCCGGCCCGCCCTTCGGCCCTTCGTAACGCACCACCACCACGTCGCCGGCCTTCACCTTGCCGTCCATGATGTTTTTCATCGCGTCTTCTTCGGAGTCGAAACAGACGGCTTTGCCCTTCACCTTCATCATCTCCGGCACAACCGCCGCCTGTTTAACCACCGCGCCTGCCGGGGCTAGGCTACCCTTTAGCACGGCGATGCCGCCCTCTTTTTTGTATGCGTTGGAGAGGCTCCGTATCACTTCGCGATCCTGGTTAAAAGCGACTCCGGCGATCTTGTGTATGCTCTTGCCGTTCACGGTGGGAACGTCGTGGAGCAGTGATTTCAACTCCCGCATCACCGCCGGGATGCCGCCAGCGTATTCCAGATCCTCCAGCAAATCCGACCCGCTCGGCTGGATGCTGGCTATCTGCGGTGTCGTCAGCGACAGCACGTCAAACGTCTCAAGCGGTAGTTCTACTCCGGCGTTATGCGCGATGGCCGGGATATGCAGAGCCGTGTTTGTGGAGCCGCCGAGCGCGAGGTCAACGCGGATGGCGTTCTCGAACGCTTCACGGGTCATGATATCGCGTGGGCGAAGGTTCTGCCGTATCAGGTCGCACACCAACACGCCGGACTCGAAAGCTATCCTGCGTTTTTTCCCGCTAACCGCAAGGGCCGTGGCGCAACCGGTCATGCTTAACCCGATGGACTCGGTGACGCACGCCATCGTGTTCGCCGTGTACATGCCGGAGCAGGAGCCGGGGCCGGGGCAAGCCTCTTTTTCGAGGGCCGTAAGCTCTTTTAGGCTCATCGTGCCTGCCTGATACTGTCCCACAGCCTCGAACGTGTCTTTCACCAGCGACCTGCGCTCTTTCTTGTAAACGCCCGCCATCATCGGCCCGGCAGTGACGACCACCGTGGGTATGTTCAGCCGCCCTGCGGCCATCAACATGCCCGGCGTTATTTTGTCGCAGTTGGTGAGCATCACCATGCCGTCGAAGGCGTGGGCCTCCACCACACACTCGATGAGGTCGGCGATAAGGTCGCGCGTGGGCAGGGAGTAGTGCATTCCCTTGTGCCCCATCGCGATGCCGTCGCACACACCCGGCACGGACGACATGAACGCCTGCCCGCCGCCGGAGTGGATGCCTTTTTCGATGGCCCGCTCCAGGTCGCGGAACCCGATGTGGCCGGGAATGATGTCGGTAAAACTGGATATTATCGCCACGAACGGGCTGTTCTTCATCGCATTTTCCGTAACGCCCGTGGCGTACAGCAGTGAGCGATGCGGAGCGCGTTCGATGCCTTTGCGTATTCTGTCGCTTCTCATTTATTCAAGCCTTATCCGACGCCATCAAAACGGCGCGCTGTTTTGTGTGACGGTTCATAGTGAAGGCGCGCCAGTGGGTATGTTAAAGGAGGCGCGAGCGGCGGTCAACAACAGAGGGATATTGTCCTTCCCCCTCTCCCGCGCTAGATCGCGGGAGAGGGTTGGGGTGAGGGTTCCAATCAGTATTTGAGTTTGAGTAATGAGTGGCTCAACATTTAAAGTACTGCTTGTAACCCCTCACCTGGCGCAAAGCGCCTTCCTCTCCCCGCAAAGTTGGCGGGGAGAG
>JADGAO010000120.1 GCA_015231995.1 Nitrospinota bacterium
GGGGTGGAGATGGAGGCGCTTACCGCTGTGTCGGTTGCGGCATTGACCCTGTATGACATGCTCAAAGCCGCCGACAAGGATATGACGATAGCGGATGTCGTTTTATTGGAAAAAAGCGGTGGGAAAAGCGGACATTATAAAAAAGGCGCGCCCTGAACCACTATTTTCCAACCTTCACCGCATAAACCTATGCGCCACAATTGAACATCAATGACCGATTGAAAGCTATTAAAGCTCCAAGAAAAAAACAGAAGCGGAAGATATCCCCCTTCGGGGTCTTGCGACGGAGCTGAAAACGCCTGTCACCCCCCACAAGAAAAATAAAGCTCTTTCCGCCCTTATTCCGTTGCGGAAGACAGGCGGTTAGCAGTATAAAAAAACAAGCGCAAAATAAACCTGCAAGCCAGCTTAATAATGGCTAAATAAGGAGAAAACTTTAAGGAAATGATTACAGAATATATAGCTCATGTAAAAAAAGATGAAGCTGGCGGTTCTCAAGCGCCGCATAAGCTGGAAGATCACCTTAATGGAGTGGCGGAATTGGCGGCGCGTTTCGCCGCAGATTTCAACAGCGAAGAATTGGCGCGATTGGCCGCATTGTGGCACGACTTGGGAAAGTACTCCGGCGAATTTCAGCAAAAGATAAGACGTGAAACCGGATACGACGTCGACGCCCATATCGAAGGCGCTCCGGGGCGCGTGGATCATTCCACAGCCGGAGCCATTCATGCGATCAATAAGTTTGGCGACCACGGGCGTATTCTTGCCTATCTTATTGCCGGACATCATGCGGGCCTGCCGGACTGGTATTCGGCCGATAGTGGAGGTAAAGCTTTGTCAGCGCGGCTTGACCAGCCGGAACTGCTAGACCGCGCACTCAAGCAAAGCGTTCCGCAAGACTTACTGACTCAAGATAAGCCCACATTCTCCGTAGCGGGTGGTGGCAAGGGTTTTGCCCTCTGGGTTCGAATGCTATTTTCCTGTTTGGTGGACGCAGACTTTCTCGATACGGAAGCCTTCATGGATGAAAGCAGGGCAATAGCCAGACAAGGATATCCAACCTTGAAGGAGATGTTGCCCACCTTCAACCTGCACATGGAAGACAAGGCTGTTAAAGCAGAACAAACACCAGTGAACAGTATCCGCGCCGACGTGTTGCGTCAGTGCCGTGAGCAGGCCGCCTCGGCACCCGGTATTTTCTCGCTCACCGTGCCCACTGGCGGGGGAAAGACACTTTCAAGCCTTGCCTTCGCGCTTGAACATGCGATAAAGCACGGCAAGAACCGAATCATCTACGCCATCCCATACACCAGCATCATCGAACAAACAGCGGATGTTTTCAGGGACGTGTTTAAGTCGCTTCCCGATGCGGTAATCGAACATCACAGCAATCTTGATCCCAATGAGGAAACCAGTAAAAGTCGTCTGGCCGCCGAAAACTGGGATGCGCCATTAATTGTCACAACAAACGTGCAACTATTCGAGTCCCTGTTCGCCGCCAGAACATCGCGTTGCCGCAAGTTGCACAATCTGGTGAACAGCGTTGTTGTCCTTGATGAAGCGCAGTTGATACCGCCGGAATTCCTGCAACCCATTCTAGATACGCTCAATCTTCTGGCGGCGCATTACCGCGTGACCTTCGTATTTTCCACCGCCACACAGCCAGCGTTGAACACGGTTAAAGACACTTTTGGCCGCACCACGCGCCGTGGCCTGAACAGCGTTCATGAAATAATCGCCAAAGTTAATGAGTTGTATGCTGATTTGGAGCGGGTAGAAGTAACGCTACCTGCTGACCTGAATCAACCGGGGAATTGGGATGAGTTGGCAAAAGAGATCGCCCAGCATGATTCCGCGCTCGCCATCGTTAACACTCGTAAAGACTGCCGCGAACTCCATCAAAAGATGCCGGAGGGAACGCTTCACCTTTCGGCGTTGATGTGTGGCGAGCATCGCTCATCGGTGATTGCCGAAATTAAACAACGTTTAAAGGATGGTATTCCAACCCGCGTCATCAGCACACAACTGGTGGAGGCTGGCGTTGATCTGGATTTCCCAGTGGTCTATCGCGCACTGGGAGGGCTGGATTCCATTGCCCAGGCCGCTGGACGTTGCAACCGTGAGGGAAAGCTTGGCGATGGCGAAGCCAAAGGCAAGGTTGTGGTATTTGTGCCGCCCAAACCGGCCCCCAGGGGTTTATTGCGATTCGGCGAAGATTCCACGAAAGATGTATTGCACGACCGCCCAAGTAACCCGCTGGAGCGCAGTCTTTTCAATCGCTATTTCGACCTGTTCTTGAGCAAACCCAACTTGGATAAATACGGCATCGCCGATTTGCTCAAGGTTGGCTCCAAAGGGGAAGTCCAGTTCCGTACCGCCGCCGATAAGTTCAGGCTGATTGACGACCGTGAAACGCAATCAGTATTCGTTCGCTATAACAAAGAAAGCGACGATTTGATCAACCTGCTTAAAAGCGCTGGGCCGGAACGCTGGCTGATGAGAAAGTTGCAACGCTACAGCGTCACGCTATATCGCCACGATTTCAACCGCCTGCTCAAAAATAGCGATATTGCGGAAATCCATCCCGGCATGTATGCTCAGGTTAGTACATCGTTATACGACAAGAAAACGGGGTTGCTACTGGCCTATACAACAGCGATTGATCCAGCCAGCCTGCTGGTGTGAGGAATGGAACAAACGAAAGGGGGTAAACATGCCAAGAACGTACTGCCTTGAAGTCAGCGGCGATTTCGCCTGCTTCACCCGCCCAGAAATGAAGGTGGAGCGGGTGAGTTACGATGTCATCACGCCATCCGCTGTCCGCGCCGTGTTCGAATCCATCCTTTGGAAACCGGCCATCCGCTGGATTCCCACCAAGATTGAAACGCTTAACCCGATCCGCTGGGTCTCGGTGCGGCGCAACGAGGTGGGGAGCAAGGTGTCTGCCGGCAATGTAAAGTCGGCTATGAACAAAGGTAGCGGCAACCTTGGACTTTACATCGAAGATGACCGCCAACAACGCGCCGGGCTTTTTTTGCGCGACGTGAAATACCGGCTCCACGCGCATTTCGTTCTTAATAACCCTCCCCACCCGGTCGGGGGGAGAGGGCAGGGTGAGGGGGGCGGACACCGTTCCAACTATCCGCATCTTGCCAACGTGGTTCAAGACGCCGAAGACGAGGCTCTTTATCGCCAGCCCAACACGCCGGAAAAATTCCTGAACATGTTCGAACGCCGGGCTAAAAAAGGGCAGTGCATTAACCAGCCCTATCTTGGTTGTCGGGAGTTCGCCTGCGACTTTAAATGGATTGAAAATCCGGTTAGCGAACCAGCTATGCCGATAGGCGAAACGCGCGAATTGGGCTGGATGCTATACGACATGGATTTCAGCGATCCCGCCGACCCAATGCCACGTTTCTTCAACGCAAGGATGGAGAAAGGCGTGGTCAATATTCCAGACTGGAACAGCAAGGAGGTGCGCGGATGATACTGCAAGCTCTCAAAGGATATTACGACCGCAAGGCCCAAGACCCGGATGGGGGGGTGGCGCCGGAAGGTTTCGAGGCCAAAGAAATTCCATTTGTTGTGGTTATTGACGAGGATGGCGAATTTCTTCAGATCGAAGACACCCGTTCAGGAGATGGGAAGAAAAAACGCGCTCAATCCTTTCTTGTTCCGCAGGGAGTTAAAAAAACATCTGGAGTCGCCGCCAATTTGTTGTGGGATTCCGCCGAATATGTGTTTGGGATTGATACAAAGGGGAAGCCGAAACGTGTGGTCGAACAGCACGCGGCTTTCAAGGCTCGACTGGGGGAGCTACCCAAAAGTGATAAGGGAATTCAAGCAATCAACAGTTTCCTGAGCAATGTGCCATTTGAGAAACTGGAGGCAACGTCCGTTTGGGATGAAATCAAGACAAGTAATCCAATGATGACGTTCCGATTGCAGGGCGAGCGCGAACTGGTTTGCCAACGCGCCTCTATCATTAAGTCGTTGCAACTGGAAGTGGGAGATAACGACGCCCCAAATGGAGTCTGCCTAATGAGCGGCGAATCTAGCGAGATAGAACGATTACATCCATCCATCAAAGGCGTTTGGGGCGCACAGACCTCCGGCGCAAACATCGTGTCTTTCAACCAGCGTTCGTTCGAATCTTATGGCAAAGAGCAGAAGCAGGGTGAGAACGCGCCAGTCGGCAAAGCGGCGGTCTTCGCCTATACTACGGCGCTTAATAATCTGCTGGGCAAGGACTCCAAACAACGCCTCCAAGTCGGCGACGCCTCCACCGTCTTTTGGGCCTCTGCGCCGGATGAGTTGGAAACCACCTTTTCTGACCTGTTCGCCGAACCGCCAAAGGATGACCCCGACCGAAACACACGGGCTGTGGAAAGCCTGTATAAAAGTGTGCAAACAGGAGCCTTCGCCACTGACACCGATAATACCCGCTTCTTTGTCCTGGGATTGGCGCCAAACGCGGCTCGTATAAGCGTCCGCTTCTGGCAGGTTGGGACAGTGGCCCAGATGGCCGGACGTATCCGCAGGCATTTTGATGACCTCAAAATTGTCCATGCGCCGCACGAGAAACCATATCTTTCATTGTTTCGGCTACTGGTGAATACCGCCGCTCTGGGCAAGGCGGAAAATATCCCCCCAAATCTCGCTGGCGATACTATGCGCTCAATCTTATCTGGCCTGCCGTACCCGGCCACGCTATTGCAGGCCGCCATCCGCAGAATCCGCGCTGAACATGAGGTCAATTACCCACGCGCCGCGCTGATAAAAGCGCTCATAAACAGAAACTCTGGAAAGGAGGAACTTAAAGTGTCACTAGACGAAAGCAATACAAACCAGGCTTATCGGTTGGGCAGGCTCTTCGCCGTTCTTGAACGGGCGCAGGAACGGGCCAATCCCGGAATCAACGCCACCATCCGCGACAGGTACTACTCATCGGCTTCGGCCACTCCATCCACCGCGTTCCCTATTCTTATGCGGTTAAAGAACCATCACATCTCCAAACTGGAAAACCGGGGCGAGGCGGTGAATCTGGAAAAACTGATCGGCTCTATCTACGATGGAATCTCGTCAAATGGTTTCCCACACCAACTTTCCCTGGAGGACCAGGGACGGTTCGCCATCGGCTACTACCACCAGAGGCAGGCGTTTTTCACCAAGCACGACAAATCTGAACAAGGAGAATGAACATGACTCTTAACAACCGCTACGACTTCGTATATCTCTTCGACGTTAAAGACGGCAACCCTAACGGGGACCCGGACGCTGGCAATCTCCCTCGCGTGGACGCGGAAACCGGGCGTGGACTGGTAACTGATGTGTGCCTCAAGCGAAAGGTGCGAAACTACGTTGGCCTAAAGCATGAGGAAAAGCCGCCCTACGAGATTTATGTAAAAGAGAAAGCTGTGCTGAACCTAACGCACAAACGGGCATATGAGGAATACAATCTCAAACCCGAAGAAAAGAAATTGCCAAAGAACATTGAAGATGCCAAGAAAGTCACCGGATTCATGTGCAAAAACTTCTACGACATTCGAGCTTTCGGGGCAGTTATGTCCACGGAAGTGAACTGCGGCCAAGTGCGTGGCCCTGTCCAACTTACTTTTGCCCGTTCTGTTGATCCGGTCGTCGCCTCGGAGCACGCCATTACCCGCATGGCTGTCACCAACGAAAAAGACTTGGAAAAGGAGCGCACGATGGGCAGGAAATTCACCATCCCTTACGGCCTCTACCGATCCCACGGCTTCATCTCCGCCCATCTAGCTAATCAAACCGGCTTCGGCGAGAATGACCTCGAATTGCTATGGGAAGCGTTTTGCAACATGTTCGAGCACGACCGTTCCGCCGCACGCGGGGAAATGACTGCCCGTGGGTTGTACGTGTTCAAACATGACAGCCAGCTCGGCAATGCCCATGCCAGCGAATTATTCGAGAAGATCAAGGCAAACCTCAAGGATGGCGTTACGGCGCCCCGTGACTTTGAGGATTATAATATCAGCGTGGAAGGCGGTTCCATGAAACCTGGCGATAGCAGGCAGGCCGCTCCGGGTGTAATCATAATAAGAAAGTGTTGATATGGAATGGCGAGATCGTATTGAGGTGAATCCGGCCGTGCTGGTCGGCAAACCTATCATCAAGGGCACCCGGATTTCGGTCGAGTTGATTCTTGATCGTTTTGCGGACGGATGGTCAATGGAAGACATTCTTGCGTCTTACCCTCACATTACACGGGATGACGCGCTCGCCGCGCTGACCTTTGCCACCGAGTTGTTCAAGGAAGAGACTTTCGTAGCTGTGGGCAAGGTCACGGCATGACTGTGCGCCTGCTGGTCAATGAGAATTTTCCGGCCCCATCCGTGGCGTGCCTGCGCGCGGCGGGCTACGATGTGGTTTCCGTGGCCGAGAGTTATGCCGGTATGGAAGACGCCAACGTGCTCTCGCTGGCAGTGCGTGAAAAACGTTGGCTGGTGACGTTTGATCGTGATTATGGCGAGCTTGTCTTTGTGCGTGGCCTTCCGCCGCCGCCTGCTGTTATTTTGTTACGGGCGCCTTCCTATCGTCCCGCCGACCCGGCTACATGGATAATGCAGTTGTCTCAAGAGCCCGACGCGCGCCACGGGATGTTTACAGTATTCGACGGCGGTTCGATTCGTAGCCGCCCTCTAATAGCTGGTGGCGCAAAATGACCCCCAAATTCGACGAGGCGGAGATCGTCATGATCTCCGCCCTCGAACATTACGTCTATTGCCCGCGCCAGTGCGCCTTGATACACATTGACCAGGTGTTCGACGAAAACATCTTCACCCTTCGGGGACGTATGGAGCACGAGCGGACGGACGAACCGGAATCGTCCATAGAATACGGCGTCCGCGTGGAACGCGCCGTGCCGCTATGGTCGGACAGGCTTGGCCTCATCGGCAAGTCGGACGTCGTGGAGTTCCATGACCACACTCCATACCCTGTAGAGTACAAGCACGGCGCAAAACGCAGGAAGACTCATGACGACGTGCAACTCTGCGCTCAAGCCATGTGTCTGGAAGAGATGTTAAACATCGCCGTTCCCAGAGGCGCCATTTTCCATCACTCCTCACGCAGAAGGCGTGAAGTGGAATTAACTCCAGAACTGCGCGCCGAAACGGAACGGGTAATAACAGAAACGCGACAGCTTTTGCTCGATGGCGTTCTCCCTCCGCCTGTGAACGACTCCAGATGCGAGAACTGCTCGCTACGCCCCGCCTGTGTGCCGGAAATAGTGGAAATAGGCAAAGGCGCTCTGAGAAACCTGTTCGTTCCGGCGGAACCAAGGGAGAGATAATAATGGAACCGATACTCAACACCCTTTTTGTGATGACCCAGGGCGCCTACCTGCGTCTCGACCACGACACGGTGAAAGTGGAAGTGGAAAAACAGGTCAAGATACAGGTTCCGCTCATGCACCTTTCCGGGCTGGTTCTTTTTGGCGACGTTTTGATGAGCCCATTTCTTATGCACAAATGCGCCGAAGAAGGCCGCTCCGTCGTGTTTCTTGGCCGTGGCGGACGTTTTAAGGCCCGGCTGGTTGGACCGACAAGCGGCAATATCCTTTTACGCAAAGCTCAATACCAAATGGCGGATGACGAAAACTGCCTCACCAGCATATGCAGGAACATCGTCGCTGGAAAAGCCCAGAATTGCCGGTCGGTCGTAATGCGATCTGCAAGAGAGGATACTTCTGGCGAAACCAGCCAGCGCTTGAAAAACACAGCGTCGGAGCTGGCCAATGCGATTCGCGCCATTGAAGAAACGAAAGATGTTCACGAAATACGCGGTTTTGAAGGAATCGCCGCCAAATCGTATTTTGAGACTTTCGACCTTATGATAAAAGCCAACCGCGAGAGTTTCATCTTCAGGAACCGAAGCAGAAGGCCACCGCGAGACAGGATAAACGCCCTTCTCTCCTTCATTTACACATTGCTTGCGGGTGACTGCACGTCCGCCCTGGAAGGCGTGGGGCTTGATCCGCAAATGGGATACCTTCACGCTATAAGGCCGGGGCGCAACGCGCTGGCGTTGGATTTGATGGAAGAGTTCCGCCCAATTATCGCCGACAGGCTCACGTTAAGCCTCATCAACCTGCGGCAGATAACGCCCGATGATTTTGAAGACCGCCCCGGCGGAGCCGTTTATCTGAATGAGAAGGGGCGCAAAACAGTGGTGACCGAGTATCAGAAGAAAAAGCAGGACGAAATTCAGCACTCATACCTCGAAAGGCGCGCCCCATTAGGCGTCATGCCCCATCTGCAGGCAAGGCTATTGGCGCGGCGCATTCGCGGAGACATGGACGAATACATCCCGTTTGTTCCGAGGTGAGCGTTGAACATCGTAGTCACATACGACGTTAACACGGAGACAAAGGAAGGCCGGCGCAGATTGCGTCGCGTGGCGCTTATCTGCAAGGCTTTTGGACAGCGCGTGCAGTTTTCGGTTTTTGAATGCAAGGTTAACGAGATGCAAAAGGAGCGGCTGGTCTCATCCCTGGTGAACGTGATAGAAAAGAAAACCGACAGCCTGCGGATATATCGCCTTCATGGCGACAGAGATAAAAGCGTAGAATGTTACGGATTGAACACATATGTTGACTTTGAGGAAGATACGCTGATTTTTTGAGAGCCTTGCTTTGATTCCCTGATAAGCATAGCCATCGCATATTGTGGGGCTGTCGCCAAATGGTAAAGCAGAAACGACAAACGCTGTTCGAAGTGTTCTAGTACATTCATCTGGTAGGGGCGCAGAGCTCTGCGCCCATCTTTAAGGAAGGGCGATTCACGAATCGCCCCTACCGGAGGACGGCGGGGTGAGGAACACCCCTTTGTCCCCCTTGAAAGGAGACCTTTGCATAACCAAACGATTTGCATATTTTGTCATCCTGAGGGAGCCCTAGCGACCGAAGGATCAAATAAGAGCAGATTCTTCGCAGAGTTTACCCTGAGTCCTCGAAAGGCTCAGAATGACAATATTGCGAATGTGATAGGTTATGCAAAGCTTTTCTTAAATAAGGGGAGGAAAAAGGATGGCGCCTTCACTTCGCCCTGCAAATGTACAAGAACACCAGCGCCAAGCATTTGGGAGACAGCCCCATTGTCATTGCGAGGACTCCTATGGCGTCCGTGGCAATCTCAGGATTATTCCAGATCGCCACGTCACTTGGAAGGCGGCTCGTGATGACACAACTGGGGCTGATTTTCAACTCGACGGCGCCTTCACGCTTATGTTATCAGGGAATCAAGGAGCGTTGCGCGAACCACCAGCAGTGTCAGAATAGCGGGCAGGTTCGCGGAACGAGGAAGCGTTTTAATAACGAGTAGTTGGCGAGTTTTGGTTAACTTTGGAAAGGGAAATGAATATGAAAAGGACAGGGAACGCGAAATGGGGGTTAAAACCCTCAGAAAAACCGTGATAAAGAGATAGATGTGTTGCGCCCGTCCTTCGGGGCGGGCGAGGATTGAAACTAGTGGAAAATGAAAAAGAAAAAGAACCGATAAAAGTTGCGCCCGTCCTTCGGGGCGGGCGAGGATTGAAACATTAAAGACGAACTTAGCAGGAGCATGAGTAGGCGTTGCGCCCGT
>JADGAO010000121.1 GCA_015231995.1 Nitrospinota bacterium
TACTTTGATCCTTGTATATTACTCATAGGCTATAAAATGATAGTACATACTCCTTGGGTCGCAGAGCCTCCCTCAGGATGACAAGATATCGAGTGCGATGGACTATGCAATCCTCTCTTTGCTAAGACGGGAAACGGGAAATGCCAAGACGGGGAGGGGACTATATACCCCGGCGCTATTTAGGTTAATATGTCCCTAGGGGCATTAATCTTATTCATCTGATTTGTCATCCATGAGATATTTCGCATTCGCCGACCGGGAGGATCACATCCGCCTCATCGAGGATTTGGCGAAAGCTTCCGACGCGCTCTTCATCATCCTCACCGGAATCAAACGCAGGGCAGGGGCCGCAAACAGCCCGGACACAGCCCTGCTGGAATGGGATGACATAACTGCCGAGGCTCTCGCGGATTTGGATATGGACGGGAGGGATCGGGTAATCGTCTCCGCGTTGGAGCAAAAGCGGTTTGCGCCCCTGATCGAATTTTTAAAGAAAATGGATTCCGCCCCGCCGGTTCTGGCCATGATGGAAACCGAAGGAAAGTTTCCGTCCGCAGGAGCCCTGAACATCTCATCGGTTGACCTGACGGAGGCCACCGGAAACATTCTCCGCCGCGAATGGCGGCTCATCGAGATAAAACGCCGCGCCGGAGAGCTTTACAACCTTCTCAAAGACGCCGGGAAAATCGCCATACTCACACAGAACGACCCCGACCCGGACGGTATAGCCTGCGGGTTGGGCCTGCAGGCTCTTCTCGGCAGGAACCGGACCACGGCCCCGATCCTCACCCTGGGCAACGTCACTCGCAACGAGAACCTGGCGATGATACGCCTTCTCAAAACCACCGTCCGCGCCGTGGAGCCGGAGGATTTGCGCGAGTTCGACCGCATCGTGACGGTGGATGTACAGCCTCACTATTTCGGGCCGGATCCGGGATTCACCGTTGATGCGGTGATAGACCATCACCCGCCCGGAAATCACAGCGAAGCGGCTTTTTCCGACGTGAACATCCACTATGGGGCGACTTCCACCATGGTTCACGAGTATCTTTCCGCGCTTGGCGTGAAGATAACGAGAAGGCTGGCAACCGCTTTGCTTTACGGAATAATGACGGATACTATGCGGCTGGAGCGCGGCGCTTCCTCGCGCGATTTCGAGGCGTTCGACGCGCTTTGGCCTACTGCCGACAAGGATATGATCTCGAACATGGCCCGGCCACGGCTTAACGCGGAGGAGCTGGGCTATTTCGTGCGCGCCATCAAACGGCGCAGGTTGATGGGGGATTTTCTTTTCCTGTGGCTTGGCAGGATAAAAAGGGACGACATCATACCGAGGCTTGCGGATTTCTCACTTCAAATAGGCGAGGCCTCGTTCACGGCCACTTGCGGAGTTTTCCGGGGCGAGCTGATCGTCTCCTTCCGCAGTATGGACGCGGAAAGGAACGCCGGGGCTTACGCCAGCGCGCTTTTCTCCAAATGGGGTTCGGCTGGCGGGCATCACTCCATGGCGAAAGCCGTCATAAGCCTGCAGGCGTTCAAAAGCTCATTCGGTTTGACGAGGCTTGATGAAGTCCGGGAAAAAGTCTCGAGGATGATAGAGGATAAAATCTGATTATCCAGTTTGTTATAAGATTCTTCGCGAAGTTTACCCTAACTCCTTCGACGGACTCAGGCCGACATCTACTTACATCCTATTCCGAATGTAATGTCATTCTGAGCGAAGCGAAGAATCCCGCCTCGACTTCAAAATCCGGGTTATGTGTCCTTTTCCAGAACGTAGAAAGAGAACGTCATTTTCTAATTTAGACGATATATTGTTTGTCTATGACTTATGAGATATAGGATAATAGACCGATTAGCATAACGAGAGTTTGTTTAATGGGCGCATTATCCAAGTATATAGAACGACAGGGCCAGTTGGCGGAACATCTCGCCCAGGCCGCCTTGCAGATACCGCCTGACAAAATAATGTGGAAACCGTGCGAGAAGGCTTTGCCGTGGCTCGGCCTGATCCATCACACATCCATAGGCAGGCGCGAGGTCATCCTTAAATACCTTAAAGGCGAGCGGCTGGACTTTCCCGCCTGTTATTTCGACCCGGCCAACTTCGCCAAAACCCCTCAGGAAGCCGCCACCGCCCAACTGGAGTCATGGAAAGAGTTAAAAGAGTTTCTCTTGTCCCAGCCGGAAGAATACGACCGTTTCAGCATCGTGCCGTTTTGGGGTGGGAATAGAATGCCAATTATAGAATTTCTCTGGCTGTGCTACGAGGAAAACGTCCATCATCGTGGTCAGGCGTGGATATACGCCCGGATGAACGGGATTACGCCGCCATCCATATGGGGCACGGAAGCCTGAAGCTTCGGTGACCGGTTATGGTTTTCGCGCGCCGCCGGGGGGATGGCCGAATTTGCGTTTGTATGCGTATATGAAGGCGCTGGGATGACGGTATCCGAGCATATTTGAGGTTTCTTTAACGCCCCGCCCCTGCGCGATCATATTCCGTCCCTGTTCAAGCCTGTAATCTCGCAGGAAGGCGTGCATCGTCGCGCCGAACGCCTGCTGGAATTTGTTGTTGAGCTTCTTATAATTCATTCCGGCTTCGGCGGCCAGTTCCAGGAGCGACGGCGGATTGTCGTACCGCGCCACTAGCGAGTCCCGGATGTCATTAAGGCGCTTCAAATCCTGCTCGCCAAGCGTCTTTTCCGCATGGGGCGTTTGGTCGAGCATGGTGACAAATTCCGAAAACATCTCCAGAGCCTTGGATTCCAGAAAAAACTGTTTGGCCGCGCCTCGATAGGGGTTTGCCTTAGCCACCCGCGCTATCCGCAAAAAGGCGGGCAAAACCGGAACCTGCCACAGCGCCGCTGTTTTAATATGATCGGCGGCAAGTTCCGCGAATTGGGGCGGCAATTTGACGTCCTTTAACGATTCAATCCGCTCTTCGCGGGAATATGTGAAGGTGATGGATTCGTACAGCGCGCCCGGGTTTATCTCCCATTTTGCGCCGCCTTTGCCGCTATTGACCGAGATCGTGCAATAGCCCGGTTCATACCGGATTGTGGCGCCGTTGTCGAACGTTAAGATGGACGTTCCGGAAAATACCACCGCGATTCCCAGGCTCTCGCTACCTACTGGGCGGGCGAGGTTCATCACGAAAGGTTCATCCCTGTTCACTTCTATCCGCGAGTGGATAACCGCCGCGTCTTGAGTGCGCCGTGGGATTATGTGGATACTGGATTTGACGTTGCTGTCCGATGAAGTAAAAGTCGTCTCGTCGTCTGTTGGGTGCTCTTCCCCTTCCATCGCGCCGTCCGGGCGATCTATCTTAATGGAAAACAAGGGGTTCTTAGAGTCCACGTTTAACCCTATATAGTTTTGAGCTTTATTTTATAACATCCATGATATGGATTGAATCAAAAAAATCCATATCTCGCAACTTTTAGTCCATATCTCGCAACTCGACATGTTCAACAATAGAGAATAGTTCAACCGGAGTATTTTTAGGCGCTACTGGGGGGCTTCGCTATTGTTCTGAATGACCAGCAAGTGGTTGTTATTCAATCAATAACGGCTGTCGTAAATAGTTATGACATAAATACTGATGGGGACATGCAAGGGAAATTGAAACTTGCCGGGCTATGAGTGATTTAAAAAGACTACTTTCTCCTTTGAACTTCGCCGACCCGGCGATGGAGACCGCCTTTCGGGAATCCGAGTGGCGCGATAAATTTCCCATGCTTCGGATCGCGACGTTGGCGGCGATAGTCGTATGGCCGGCCTTTTCCATATTTGATTTTCTTGTGGCGCGGGATATGTTCGCCCCGCTATTGGCAATCCGTATAATCGTCACCATCCTGTTCGCGGTTTTAATACGTTTCGCTCTTCGCGGCCCTCTGCAATATGAATTCTACATTAGCATTTTGAGCCACACGGCTTCGGCGGGGCTTGTCTTTGCGGCGCTGATACTCGACACTCCGACGGCGCTTCTCTACTTCACCGGGATAATGATCACGATGTTTTCAACGCCGATCCTTTTCCATCTTCCGTTCAGGGCGGTGGCGGTGAATACGGCGGTCTGTTTCCTTATATATCTTCCCATCCCGCTGGCGCATCATCTTCCCGCGCCGGTTGTGATGGGCCATCTGATGTATATAACAACCTTCGGCGCTTTTGCCCTTTTCAGCGCCTGGTTTTTCGAGTCGTCGCTCCGCGCAAATTATCTTTCCCGCAAATCGCTGGCGGAGAGCGAGGAGCGTTTCCGCAACCTTTTCACTTCCGCAAGCGATATGGTTTACACTCACGACCTTCAATGCAATTTCACGTCGTTCAACAACGCTTGCGAAAGAATATTAGGGTATAGCGCCCAGGAAATTATCGGCCAGAACATTTCCAAAGTGGTCGCCCCTGAAAATGTCGAGAAAGCGCGGGAGAGCATATTGGCCAAACTATCCGGTCAGGGCTATTCCACAAGATACGAGTTGGAGGTTATATCCAAAGACGGGTCGCGCAGGACTATAGAGCTTAGCAGTAGCGTTATTTTGAGCCAGGGAAAACCGGTAGGGGTTCAGAGCATCGCCCGCGACATGACGGAAAGCAAGCGGGCGAGGGAAGCTCTAAAGATTTCGGAAGAAAAGTTACGCGCATACATGGAACACATCTCCGACGCCGTTAGAATTTCCACCTCCGATCTTACCGTGATCTACGCATCCCCAGGCATCAAGCACATTCTTGGTTATTCGCCGGAGGAGATCGTGGGCCGGAGTAGCGCCCCTAACATCCATTCCGACGACTTGCCATCCGTCCGCGAAGGCTTGCGCCACGTTCTCGAATATCCGGGGGCGTATGACACCGTCGAGTACAGGGCGCGTCACAAGGACGGACACTGGGTGCATGTGGAAGTCACCGGCGTGAACATGATAGATAACCCGGCGATAGGCGGGATACTCACCACCATGCGCGACATTACCGAGCGCAGAGCGGTCGAGGAGATATCCCCCGACATCTTCTATAATATTGACCTTCAGGGCAATCTCCAGCGTATCAATCTGAGCGCCCAGAAATTCTTTGGCCTTTCAAGGGAGCAGTTGAAAGGCCGATCATGTCTCGCCTCCATCTACGAAGAGGATCACCCAATCGTTCTCCGGGACATCCAAAAAACCCTTACGGATGGATCGGCCAGCGGCATCTACCGTTTCGTCAGGCATGATGGCGCGCTTGTCCCCTTCTACTGCAACGCGACGCTGGTTTGCAACTCAAAGGGTGAGCCGACCGGTTTCCTCGGTTTCGGGCGTGATATTTCGGAGCTACAGGAGAAAGAGCGGCTACTTCACGCCGCCAAGGACAAGGCAGAGGCCGCGACAAAACTCAAGGACAAGTTTGTGGGGCTTGTCTCCCACGACCTGCGCTCTCCACTGAGTTCGATCATCGGATTCCTGGATATCGTCCGAGACGATCCGGGAATGGACGTTCGAACGCGCGATTCGATAATGATTCGCATCCGCAGGTCTGCGGGCGCCTTGCTCAATCTCATTGACGGGCTTCTTAACCTGAACCGCCTCAAGACCGGTTCCATACGTCCCAGCAAATCGTCTCTCATGGCGCGGCCTATGGTGGATGAGATATTCGGCAGAACCGCCCCGCAAGCGGAGCAGAAGGGCGTCTCCCTCGTAAACGACACGCCTGCGGAAATGCGCCTCATGGCCGACCATCATCTTTTCCATGAACTGCTGGCCAACTTGGTTTCCAATGCGATCAAGTTCACCGGCAAGGGAAAAACGATTACCGTTTTTTCGCCAAGGCCGAACGTGATTTCGGTTAAAGACGACGGCACGGGGATAAAACCGGAAATTCTCCCCAACCTTTTCCGTAGCGATATAAAAACGACCACGCCGGGCACCGCCGGGGAACATGGCACGGGGCTTGGCCTCCCATATTGCTACGACATCGTCAAGGCTCACGGCGGAGAGTTGACCGTGGAGTCCGAATTGGGGAATGGGTCTGTTTTCCATGTTACGCTTCCCTCGTATGACCGGGTCATCGTGCTGGTGGACGACCAGGAGGCGCACAGGAACATCATGAAAGAGCAGATGAACACGTTCCTCAAAGCCGAATACATCGAAGCGGAGAACGGAGTTCAGGCTCTTGACGCGCTTGCGGGCCTTGTCCCGGACCTTATAGTGACGGATATCGAAATGGCGGAGATGAACGGGTACGATTTCATAAGAAATGTCCGGGCGATGGAGTCTAACGGCAATACGCCGATTCTGGCAGTGTCGTCGTTCCAGTCTTCGCCTGGCGTAGCGGAAGAGGTGAAGCAAAAGGTGATGAGTTTTGGAGCGAACGATTTCGCGCAAAAGCCGCTTGTGGCGGAGGAGTTTATCCCTTGCGTGAAAAAGTTGCTGGGTTCTGGCAAAAGCGAGCCGCTACAAAAAATATTATGTCATAAATATTGATGGGGATATGCAAATGAAATTGAAACTTGCCGGGCTATTCGCCGTTGTCGCGCTTATTTTCTCGACGGGCGCCTCCAACGCCGCCACGATCAGCGTCGCCGCCAACGCGCCGGACGCGCTCAACGGAGCCGACGCAAGTTGCGCCCTGCGCGAGGCGATACAGAACATGAACGACGGAGCCACAACCTACGCCGACTGCGCCAACACCGGCGCCGCATACGGGACAAGCGACACCATAAACCTTCCGGCCGGGACATATACCAACGCCATCGCCGGGGTAGGGGAAGACGCCAACGCCACCGGGGACATGGACATTATCGCAAACGTCACCATCACCGGAGCCGGGGCTGGAAGCTCCATCATAGACGGCGGCGCGATAGACCGGGTGATTCATATCGGCGCGGGCAGGATAGTTTCCTTTAGCGGTGTCACTATCCGGAATGGCTCGATCGCCGACCATGGCGGCGGCATTGCTAACGCTGGAACGCTGACAATCACAAATTCCACCATCAGCGGCAACACCGTCACCGGGTTACTTATTGGCGGCGGCGGTTTGTACAGTACCGGGGGCGTCCTGAATATCACAAATTCCACCATCAGCGGCAATAATTCCGATTTTGTAAATGGCTATAGCGCCGCCATATACATTAACGTAAGCGCCGCAACAATAACAAACTCCACCATCAGCGGCAATACAGGATCGGTAGGCGGAATTTTTGTGCTGGGTGGTAGCGCACTCACCATGACCGGTTCCACATTCAGTGGAAATTCTGGGAATGCCTACATATTTGTTGGGAGTACAGCCACGATCACAAATTCCACATTTGCAAATAACACCATCGCCGGCGCCATGAACGGTGTCATTACCTCTACCGGCAACATTACTATTAAGAATTCAACTTTCAGCGGCAGTAGTCCTTACGGCCTTAGTACCGGAGGGGGAGCAACGATTACGGTTTCAAACTCTATTGTGTCCGGAAGCGCCACCAGCGATTGCAAGGCTGGATCAAACATAACCTCCAGCGGCCACAACCTGGACAGCGATAACACATGCAACCTTATCGCGGCGGGGGACATCCCCAACTCTGCGCTGGCAAACCTCGGCGCGCTGGCCAGCAACGGCGGTTCGACGCAGACCATGGCGCTACTCACCGGGAGCGCCGCCATAAACGCAGGGGACTGCTCCGCAGGCGCCGTCACCACCGACCAGCGAGGAACGGCGCGTCCGCAAGGCCCTGCGTGCGATATCGGCGCGTACGAATTTGACTACTACACGCTTTCCACCACCGTCACAGGAACCGGGACGGTGACGTCCGACACCGCCGGAACGAACTGCCCCGGAACATGCGCGGAAAGCCTCGCCCCAGGAACCTCCGTGACGCTCACTGCGGCGGCTGGAGCCGGGTATACATTCACAGGCTGGAGCGGTGCGTGCGCCGGTTCGGCGGCCACTTGCAACCTGACGATGAACACGGCAAAAAGCGTGACGGCCACGTTCGCGGCTATCTATACCCTTACCACCTCCGTTACTGGAAACGGAACGGTAACGTCGAACACCGCCGGGACGAACTGCCCCGGAACTTGCGCGGAAAGCCTCGCCAGCGGAACCGCCGTGATCCTGACCGCGACCCCGTCGGCAGGTTATATGCTCTCCGCATGGGGCGGCTCGTGCGCCGGTTCGGCGGCCACCTGCAACGTCACCGTAAACGCCGATACAAGCGTGACGGCCACGTTTGTGGTCATCCCGCCCGGGGTTGTTCCCGGTTGCACCGACCCTCTCGCCACCAACTATAACCCATCAGCTACGTTGGACGATGGAACTTGCGCCTACACCCTTTCCACCACCGTAACGGGAAACGGGACGGTGACGTCGAACACCGCCGGAACGAACTGCCCCGGAACCTGCGCGGAAAACATCACCGATGGAACCGCTGTTATCCTGACCGCGACTCCGTCTGCAGGTTATTCCCTTTCCTCATGGGGCGGGGCGTGTTCCGGGACGGCGGCCACCTGCAACATAACGGTGACTGCAGCTACGAACGTGACTGCTACGTTCGCCATCCGCCCACCCGGGGTTGTCCACGGTTGCGCCGATTATCACGCCACCAACCACAATCCAAGGGCCACGGTGGATGACGGCAGTTGCGTCTATCCCGATCCCGATTTCGGGGATAACCTCGCAAGCCCTCTCGAGTTCGGAACGGGCGAAGTAAACTCACTCGTCCAGAAAACCGTTACGCTAAAAAACACCGGCCCGATCTCCACCTATGTTTACGGGCTGGATATTTCCGGGACGCCCTTCTCCATCGTCAGCGATTCCTGCTCCGGCAACATCATCTGGAATACCAACACATGCGATATCGTGATTTTGTTCAACTCGTCATCGGCGGGGTCCTTCACCGGATACCTGAATGTATGGACGAATTCGGAGAGGTATAAACCCCTCCATGTTTCGCTGACCGCCAAAGCTACCGCTTCCATCGTCTCCCCCGCCACGCTCATATCCCCTGCGGACGGCGTAACGCTTGCCGGAACACAGGTGACGTTTGAGTGGACGGCCGGGTCTGACGCCACCGGCGCGATAGTCACCGACAACGTGCATGTTTGCGAGCAGAGCGATTTTAAGGGATGCGAGACTCCTGCGTTGACATCACGAAGCGGCGCAGTACCCGCTGGAATAATCATCCTGCTCGGCTTTGCGGCTCCGTTCGGATTAAGGAACCGGCGCATCCGCTCGGCGCTACTGACGCTCGTCTTTATAGCGGCGGGAGGCGCGACGTTATGGGCGTGCGGCGGCGGCTCGTCGTCTTCGGGCCAACCCGGCAAGTCGCTGACCCTGAAGGCCGACACGAAATACTACTGCAAGGTGGTCACGGCAAGCGTGAACGGAACAAAGGAGAGCGAGGTAAGAAGCTTTACGACGGGGAAATAAACCCGGATTTTTCATTAAGGCGGATTTCGAAGTTGAGGAGTGATTCTTCGCGTTTCTCAGAATGACAATGCGGAACATGACTCTTCGCGGAGTTTACCCTGAGCTCGTCGAAGGGCTCAGAATGACAATGGTCGTCTGTTTAAAACAGTAAAGCCATCCTTGACGCAGGCGCCTATAACTGGTAAACATATAA
>JADGAO010000122.1 GCA_015231995.1 Nitrospinota bacterium
GGCGCAAACTCCGGCGCGAACAGCGGATACGGCAATGGCGTCTCGCTCCCGCCGCCGTCTGCGATAGACCCGATCACAGGCCAGGTGGCCTCTGCCGCCCAGGGGCTTGCGGTGGGCGTGGTCATGGGGGATGTGGCTGGGTCGCTGGCGGTTTCGGCGCGTCTTTTCGCGCTGGAGAACGCGGGCGTAAGCAGGACGCTTTCAAATCCCAAAGTTGTCGCGATCAATGGCGCGAGAGCTGTCATAAAATCCGGCAGGGAAATACCGTACCAGTCGTCATCGGCCAACACCGGGCCGTCGGTGCAGTTCAAGGAAGCCGTGATATCGCTGACCGTCACACCGCTTATCATGGAAGACAACCGCATCCGTCTCAAAATAGACGCAAGGAAGGACGAGGTGGACTCCACCCTCTCCGTGCAGGGGACTCCTGCGATCAAGAAGAAAGAGATTGTGACCAACGTCATCGTGGAAAACGGCGGATCGGCGGCATTGGGCGGGATGGTGGAGGGAGAGGACAGCAACATGCAGAACCGCATCCCTGGCCTTCACGACATACCCGGCCTGGGCTGGCTGTTCAAGAACGACAGGAAGGTGGACAACGAACTGGAGCTACTTGTTTTCATCACTCCGACGCTTATCGAGAAAGGGGTGGAGAATTGAGAGGATCAGGACTGGCCTCTATATTTTTTATTGCCATCACGCTTTTTCCTGCCAGTGCGCCGCGTGCGCAAGACGCGGATAACCCAACGTTACGCGCTGGCGTGGGCAGAGTTGGCGATAACCTCTCGAAACATGGGAAGAGCCTTATCGCCCTGGACGACGATATTTCGCTGGAGATTGATCCGGCCATAATCGCCAAAGGCGACAGGCTTAAACTCATCCCTAAAACCGGGGACACCACCGCGCTTGGATGGCTTGTCGTCACCTCCGGCGATGGCGAGCCTCCGCGTGGGAAGGTACGAGGCGCGTCGCGCGAGATACCGGCGGACTCGAATCTCGAATTCGTCATCGACGACAATGAGCAGGTCAACGCCTTCCTTCCGTTTATTAAAAGCCTGACCAGCGCGTTTTATGACGACCCGCTTAAAGGTCCATTACGCGTGGCGGTTATTGATGTCGTCAACCCTTATGGCGAAAGGACGCAGGCGGGCGATACGGTCCTCGAAACTATTTCGCGCCATATCTGCGGACGGCCTCAGTTCGAGTGCGTCAAAAGGGAAAAGATCGTGGAAGAAATGTGGCGCCTGCGCGTTCCCACTTCGCGGGGATTGAGCGTCCATTCTGAAAAAGCGTTAATGAGGACGATCGGGGACGCCGTAATGGTAACGGGCCATTTGAGGCTGTCGGAGACTGGTGAAGCCGAGCTTGTCCTGCTGGCCCGATCGCAGGGAAGGGCAAAACGTGACGGAGGGGTATGGAGAAAATTCGTGGCCCCGCAGGAAATGTTTGGAACCGGCAAAGCGGCGTTCGAGCGCGTTACCGTGAAATATGCCGATGTCCCCACCGGCCTGTTGAAGTTCCGTCTGGCCAATTCCCCACAGCTTGACGGGATGCAGGCCGACCATATCGGAAGTTCCGACCTGGGAGGATGGATGAGTGGACATGACGGCGATGGCGGCATCACCATGGAACCATCCAGACATTTCGTCTTTGTGGACGGTGAGAGCCTTGCGATGAACCCGGATGGGAATTTCCGCGAATTGCCTGTCGCCGCTGGCGAGAGGCGCGTTCGAATCGGATACTATCCTCAGGCGACAGGCGTTGGCGTGGCTTTGCCGCGACCGGCGAGACCCGTTGAGAAAAGTTTTGAGATTCATGTGAACCCGGGCGAGACGGTGGAAATAACCATACTGAGTGGAATAATCGGGACACATGGAATTATCGCCGCCGACTTATTGACACGCTCCATTGTCAACACCCGTGAAGTTTTCTATCTACATGCTTTTCCATAATCTCTATCTAGCGAACTAATACTGTTCGAATATCCCTGTGCGGCGGATTTCTGCCAATACTCGGCGCATTTCTGGCAGTTTTTAGGTACGCCTTTGCCGCCGCAATATAAAATCCCTAAAAGCCATTGGCCACCTGCATGTCCTTGGTCCGCCGCTTTCATCCCCCATTTGAATGCCTCCTTATAGTCTTCAGGCACGCCATTTGGGTCGAGATCGCCTGCGAAGTATTTGAATCCTAGTTCATATTGGGCGTCGGCGTTCCCTTTAGCGGCCCCTGCTTCAAGTTTTTTGATATCATCGGATGACGAGTAATAGTCATCCATCCCCGATCCAGGCTTATTGGCTCCATCCATCGCCTTCTTCACCTGAAGAGCTGTCCAAGCGACAAAGTTCATCGGCTCGCCCTGTATCTGGCTTACTGCCCCATCGCCCCATTTGACCAGAGACATGGATATTTCATCTGTATCGGCGCTGACAAGCCCAAGGGGTTTGACATCGAGGCAGATAGTGGCCTTAATTGGACGCCCTTTATCGTCAACCGCCTGCGTATCCAATACTGTTATTGTCTTTCCAGCGATGGTCATCTGACGCTCGGTCATTTTTGATCTGTCGGGCGTTATCACATGCCGGTCGGCCCTCTTTCCCTTTTCCTGTTTCTGCATTGCCCAGGAAGGGATTGTGAAAGGCTCGTACCCCTTCATCTGCACAATGATATCCGCAATGTCGCCTGGGCCGTCTTTCGTTTCTTCCGCAAGAATGCGCGTTACCGTGTTGATGGGTGCGCCATCCTTGTCTTTCGATTCGACGCCGACCTCCATCCACCAATGCCTTTTCCCGTTCCTTTGTTCAGGATTAAGGACTGAAAATAACATCTTTCCCGGTATTCTGTCCTTCTTGCTTTCATAGTTGTACAGCCCCCATGAGCCTTGTGCGAAAAAAAACGCGCCGTCAATAACGACCATCTTGTTAGGTTCTGGAGCTTTTTTTGGCTCCGCGCTCACAGCGGGAGCGCAAACAAAGATCGCCACCAGTATCGCAATAGCGGCTGACGCCGTTTTCGTTTGTCCAGTCATCCCCTCTCTCCTTACATAATAGGAATGTTTATTTGTTAAGAGTATGCGATTTGTCGGCTCAGCAGTCGTCAGGGCTGGATTCCTCTCATTACGCTTTTCCAGCGTCCCCCCCCCCTCTTTTTCAAAACGAGTTGTATGATCGCGCTTATAAAAAACGTTGCGATCCCTCCAACTAACGCCATCATCAACAACGGGCCTGGGTCGTTACTGAAAATTTCTGGTTTCATTCCGGGAATCATAATCGCGCCAATAAGCGCGATGAAAAATATCAAAAGGCCCATGCGGCCCGCAAACTCTGTAACCGCTAGCAGAGCGCCTTTTTCTTTTATGTCGGTGATGAGTTCGGCGATTATGGTTATAGGCAACAAGATGACGCCGATAACAGAAAATATAATCGCCCCTTCCACAAAAAACCCCATCACAAAACCAATGATAATCATATAAATACAAGTTATGCTCTTCGTCGGCTTAGCCATGTCCTACCCCTCCGTTATTCACGCCAGAAACACATAAACGATGGCGGAGCCAAGCAGGGCGGCGATAATCCCTCCCAACGCCATCACGCCATAGCTCATTTCGCCCCTCTCCCCAGGCCAATCGGCTCCCTGAAAAGCGAAATGAAGCTTTCGGTTCTGCGTCCATTGAGCGCTCCACATAAGACCACCCATCCCATACAGGAAAGATGAAGCCAGCATGTTTTCGAGCCATGCGGATGGATAGGCTTTCATCTTGAACAAAATGTAGGAGTCATAGCTTAAGCTGGCGGAGAAATGCCAGATGCACACGGCGGGCAGGAGCGTCCAAAGCTGGTTTGCCCCTATAGCGGACCGGAAAAGGACGCCTACAACCCACGGAGCCGTGGCGTATGTAAGGGCGGACATGAAAAAAGCATCGAAGTAATCCCATGTCGGATCGCCCGTATAAGGCGCGATGAAGACCATGAATCCGGCGCCCATAACGAAAAGCGAGGCTCTCCAGGGAACAAACAAAAACTGAAAGTATCCCTTGTATAACCGCAAAAACTCCTCGCGGCGCCGGATAATAACCCACATAGCCGCAAAATAAACTATCCCGCTTGTTGCGAAATAATAAGGCCAGTATCGGTCCATGCCCGGCTTCCCTAAACCATCTTTATAATTGTTGGAGTTATGGTTCGATCAATCCCACACCCGCATCTTCGCCGTGGCCACTTTTCCTTCCCTTACCTCGGCTTGGCAATCAAACTTAAGATACCCCCATACTCTTAAAACGGAAAACTCCCCTTGTTTACCATCAAAAGCTGGAACGGACACGTCAATCACGCGCAAACCGGCCAATTTCGCTTTTTCGATTAATTGAGCGGTGGCAAGGCCAGTGGCTGATTCACAAAACGACTGAACCGCGTCTTTGGCGCTGAAATATGTGTAAGATGGCCATAAAACGCACACAAAGATGAGCGCGGCCCCAACCCATTTAAGAAGGCGGCTAAACATATGGCTCCATTCCTCAACTGCCTCAGCAGTGCGGTCTATCGCCTAACACCTTAACGATTTTGTAGCCGAAATCGTGTTTCTGCGCGATGGCATCGAGATATCCAATAGGCGCAATCATGGGCAAGAAGCGGAGTAGCGAGCCAGACTACGGGCAACGGGAGTAAGGTGGCTTTCGATTCAAATAATCCCCATTCAAGCAGGCGCGCTTTCTTTTTTCCCAGAATCGGCAGGATTGCTGTCGACAACTTCCCTGAAATCCTTACCTGTTTTAAAGAAGGGAACCTTCTTGGAAGGCACGTGCACCTTCTCGCCGGTTTTGGGATTTCGCCCATCTTTCTCCTGACGATCACGCACACGGAACGAGCCGAATCCGCGTATCTCCACCTTATCGCCGTTGGCGAGAGCCTCGATAATGCTATTGGTGAAAATGTTTATGATTTCTTCAGCCTGTTGCTGTTTCACGCTGATTTTGGCGGCCAGCTTTTCGGCCATTTCGGATTTAGTCATAAACGCGACCCGTCAAAGATAATTCGTTGAGTTAGAAGCCACACGAGCGTTGGCGCCCCCACGCCGCGCCGACACGAATCTAACAAAAACCATGTCCCTGGTCAAACTTCTTTTTTTCAAGGCTAGCTGGCCTTATCCTCGAAAACATCTTCGAAGTGCGAATCCACATACTTGTCGAGCATGTCGTTCACGCGATCCTGAAAATAGTCAATGTCCGCGATGTCCGTGAGATTATCGAGAAAATGCCTTATCAAAGACTGGATAACGGCTTCAACCTCTTCGAGCGTGGAATCGTTGTCCACGATTGTCTGGTTGAGCGACGCCATTATCAAGCTTATCTTTTTCTGATCCATTTTAGCTCCAAACGATTGGTTTCCGTGAAATTATAGCAGGAAAGCAGTAAGTGGCAACCTGAATTTTATTCAAACTCCACAAAATGGAAGTTGGCGAAAACGGGATGGCCAAAAAAGCCAAACCGCGCAAGCGTTCTACACATCCAGCTTGTCGTCAATGATCTTCGTCTGAACCCCGCCCTTGCTCATGGAAGCGTCCAGCTTCTCCAAAAGGTTGTCCATCACACGGTCGTATTCCTGCCCGTCTTTCTCCGCCTGTTTCTTGAGGACAAAAAGCTCGTGCGTTATCTGCAACATGGTGAGAACTGTGATGAAGTTCATATCGAAAGAGCCGCTCTTGTGGGCTATCTCGCGGATACGCGAGTCTATATAAGCGGCATAGTCGCGGGTCACCTGCGGATCCTGGCTCGATTTTATAGTGTACTCCCGCCCATACACTTTTATCTTGACCGGCTGGCTTTCGCTCAACTCTCCCTGTTCTCCTCTTCTTCAATCGCAACGTCCAACCGGCCGACGATGCCTTCGACTTTTTTCCTGACCAACTCGCGCTCCATCATAAGCCTGTCGCGCTCTTCCACAAGCCCCATGTATTTGGCCTTGAAGGAATCTTTCACGGAGGCGGCTCTAATCTGGGAGAGGTTAAGGTCGAGGGAGTAAACTTTTCTTCTTAACTCGCGGTTCTCTTCTTTCAGGCTGTTGGCGTACCCAAGCAGGGTATTCACCTTTTCCTGCAACTTATCGAGCTTGGCGAAATCCATGCTAATCAACCATTAACGCTAAAGTTAAAGCCGTACATTCGTTGTGCCAAGTTATCTATTTGAAAGAAGACCGAATAAATAATAATCCCGAAACAGGCGGAGTTCAAGCGTTTTCGCAACAATCTGACTGATAAAATTATAAGGTTAACCATTAACGCGCTTTCCAGCTATCAAGCTTAAAAAAAACTCCTTATTCCCCTTCTTCCCCAATATAGGCGATTCGCACACGCCTTCCTTTACCAGCCCGATACTTTCGAAAAAACCGCAAAGCTTTTCCAATACTTCTTCGTGAACCTTCTCGTCTCTCACTATCCCCTTCCCCACTTTTTCCCTTCCGGCCTCAAATTGGGGTTTCACCAGCAGGACAAGCCGTCCATCTTTCACAAGTGTTGGCAGGATCGGCGGGATGACAAGGCGTAACGAGATGAACGAAACATCCGCCACGACCAATTCAATCGGATCGGCAATGAGCGATAAGTCCATGTTGCGGGCGTTCACACCCTCAATGACGACGACTCGCGGGTCTGTGCGGAGGCGGTAATCAAGCTGGTTCTCCCCCACATCCACCGCAAAAACTTTTATCGCGCCGCGTTGAAGAAGGCAGTCCGTGAATCCGCCAGTGGAGGCCCCGATGTCGAGACATGTCATCCCAGAAGGGTCAACGTGGAAAACATCAAGCGCGTGAGCGAGCTTTACGCCGCCACGGGAAACATACGGGTGGTCTTTTCCTTTTACGCTGATTTGATCCCCGTCCGCAACGGCGACTCCCGGCTTGCTCGCAGGAGCGTCGTTTACGGTGACCAGCCCCGCGATGACGAGAGCTTGCGCCTTTTGCCTGCTATCGGCAAGCCCAAGCTCAACGAGAAGGGTATCCAGCCGTTTCCGTGGTCTGGACATGGGAATTATGCCTGGGATATTGCGACAAAAACTCCCGAGCCGAATGTGTTATGCCGTCTGCGTCTATGCCGGCCAAACTTCTTTGACGTTTCTGATCGGCGTGTTCCACGAAAGCGTCGAGGATTCCCAATCTGCGAACGGCCACATGCGGGAGACGCTTCGATTCGATAAGCTCCAATACGGCGGAGCCAAACCCGCCCGCAAGCGCGTTCTCCTCCACTGTGAGTATCAGTCCGCATTTTTTCCCGACGGACTCGATCATCTCTTCGTCGAGCGGTTTTACGAACCGCGCATTCACCACCGCCACGGAGTACCCTTCCTGTTTCAGGCGTTCGGCGGCCTCCATTGAGGGTATGACAGTATTGCCGATGGCGACGATGGCGAGGTCGGAGCCATCCGACAAAAGCTCCGCTTTGCCAATCGGTATGGCCTCTATCTTACTGCTCAACGGCACTCCAACCGCCGCCCCGCGAGGATACCTCAACGCGGCGGGGCCGGGATGTTCGATGGCGGTTTTCAACATGCGTTTAAGCTCCTCTTCGTCCTTGGGAGCCATGACGACGATGTTCGGGATGCAACGCAAATAGGACAAGTCGAAAACTCCCTGATGCGTCGCGCCGTCTTCCCCAACAAGCCCCGCCCGGTCTATGGCGAACGTGACATTAAGGTTCATCAGGCATACGTCGTGCGCTATCTGGTCGAACACTCTCTGCAAAAACGTGGAGTATATCGCCACGACCGGATGCATCCCCCCGGCCGCAAGCCCGGCGGCGAACGTCGTGGCGTGTTGTTCCGCAATGCCGACGTCGAAAAACCTGTCGGGATATACCTTGGCGAATTTCGACAGCCCCGTACCCTCCGGCATGGCGGCTGTGATGGCGACTATCTTGTCGTCGGAGCTGGCAAGCTCGATGAGCGCCTCGGCGAAGACGTCGGTGTATGTGCGTTTGGCCAGCGGAAGATTGCCGGTGGAAGGCTGGAACGCTGACACTCCATGAAACGATTGCGCCTTCTCTTCCGCAGGTTGATATCCTTTCCCTTTCGTCGTGACGACGTGCACCAGCTTCGGCCCTTTTATTTCCTTGACGGCCTGAAACGTCTCTATCAGGTAAGAAATTTCGTGTCCCTCGATAGGCCCCACATACTTATAGCCGAAGTCTTCGAAAAGCCTTCCGGGCACTATTATCCCCTTCACGGCCTCCTCCAGCCTTTTGCTGAACTGCGCTACCTGATCGCCAGCGACGACTTGCAGAGCCTGGCCGAATTCTTCCCTAAGCTTGACGTACCACTTGCCGGTGATGACGCGGTTGAGATGTTGCGACAGCGCGCCGACATTGTGGGAGATGGACATCTTGTTGTCGTTTAACACGACGGTAAGGTTCGTATGAAGCGATCCGGCGTGGTTCAACCCCTCAAACGCAAGCCCCGCCGTCATGGAACCGTCGCCTATAACGGCTATCACCCGATGGTCTTCATGCGCAAAATCGCGGGCCTGCGCAAAACCGAGCGCGGCGGAGATGGACGTTCCCGCATGACCCGTGTTGAAGCAGTCGTATGGCCCTTCGTTGCGGTTCGGGAAACCGGATATGCCTCCCTCTTTTCGTAGGGTGGGGAAGATGTCGTTGCGGCCCGTGAGCAGTTTGTGGGCGTAACACTGGTGGCCGACGTCCCAGATGAGCTTGTCTTCCGGGCAATCGAAAACGTAGTGGAGCGCGATGGTCATCTCCACCACGCCCAGGCTGGACGCAAGATGCCCCCCGTTTTTGGAGACCACGTTCACTATCCTGTGGCGCAGTTCTTCGGCAAGGAGCGTCAGATCCTTTATATCCAGCTTCTTCAAATCTTTCGGGCTTTTTATCGCCGAAAGGATTTCGTATTTTCTTTCGTGGTCCATATTTCTTAAAAAGTTAAGGCATGAATAGTCTCATATCCGCCGGTATGCCGCAATGCCCCTGAATTAGGGGGTGTCTCCCAAATGCTCGGCGTGGGTGTTCTTCACCCCGCCGTCCTTAATAAGAATAAACTCACATTAAAAGACAAGGAGTTCGAGGTGAAGAACACCTCGAACAGCGTTTGTCGTTTCTGTTTTACCATTTTGCGACAGTCCCAATTATACCGGTTTCTTCGACATCATACCGCAACGCGTTTCGCTTTGCTCTCTATGACCGCTGAGCACGTTCCTTTTGGGAAAGATTCGCCGGGGGCAGGTCGGGCTGTTGGCCGAACAGGAAAACGGATAAATAGATGCTGTTCGAGGTGTTCTTGTGCATTTGCAGAGCGAAGTGAAGCCGCCATCATTTTCCCTGCCCGAAACTCGGGGAGGTGGCGCCCTTCGAGAAGCTCAGGGTAAACTCCCGCGCCGGTGAGGTAGCCCCCCTGAAAAGGGGGGTGGCGCAAAGCGCCGGGGGGTTATTCTATTCCACCTCAATATCACAATAATATCTTCACAAGAGAAGCTATTATCCCGGATTCCGAAGTTGAGACCCATTACCAAACGTATATCCTTGTTTTGTAGGGGCGACCCGGTGGGTCGCCCTTCCTGATCCGGGCGACCCACC
>JADGAO010000123.1 GCA_015231995.1 Nitrospinota bacterium
GATTATTTAATGGATAATAATGGCGTGGGGTTCCATGATGATGGAAATAACTTTGAAACGTATTGGAGGGAATGAGATGTTGAAGTTGAAGAATTTCGCGGTTGTTTTTATTTGCGGGCTATCTTTTGTCGCCCTTACATCCTGCGGTAGCGGGGGCGGTTCATCTTCCAGCGGTAGCTCTTCCACCAGCTCAACTTCCGGTGGGTCAACGACAAGCGGCGGATCCAGCTCCAGCGGTGGGACCGGCGGTAGCAAAGTCAGTTGCACGTCCCCCGCCCCTGACCATAGTTGCGTCGAGTATACTTTTTCCGGCAGTAACTCCAGTTTTTCGGGAACCGGCGCGATATACTTTTATGAAACTATCACATCCGCCACTGATGGCGCGGCGGTCTGCGGTTTTCTCAATTCCACAACAACCAATTCGGGCGGAACGGAGAGCAATATCTCCTCGCCATGCGAAGCCGGGCAGACACAGGGAACAGGATGCGCTTCGGCTGGCTCCATCGGCTACTGTTCGTTCGACATAACCGGCAATTCGACCTCCTCGACCATCTCCAACTCCACATGGCATAACCTGTAACCGCCGATACCGGCTGGTTGTTTGGCGTGTTGACGCTGTCCGGGGTGGCTGGCGCCCCGGACAAGCGTTATAAGCCTCCCAGGGTTTCCGAAGTTGTAACTATTGACTACAATAGTAACGATAAAATATAATGAACGTAGAGAAAAGGTGATCTCTGGAAGCCTGTAGCTGTGCGCGTATTGTATCGAGGAGCCGGAGGGCGAGCCGATAGCAGATAGCGGGCGCGGGCGGAAGGAAGGAAGGCTTTATGGCGACACAAGCAGACGGAAGCGTAAGTCCCATCTACGCCATGAGGGAAAGCCTGAACCTTCAATCCCAAATCAAAGAGGCCAAGGTGCTTGGCCCCGCTGGAATGCGGACCGACCTGATCCAGAAACTAACGGTGACGCCGCCGCCTTCCGCTGAAGAGCTTACCGCACCCCCTCCCCCAAAGGAGGATACGAAGAGCGTTACCGCCGCCAACGGCAAGTACGGTTTTATTTCTACCCGCCCGGCGGAGGCCCCTAAACCGAAAGAAACAGCCCCCGCCCCTGTCGTCGCGGCGAACGTTTACCGGGAAACGCAAGGTTTCGCGGCGGTCGCGTAAAACGGGACGTAACTAGTAGGTCGGAAGGACGACGCCGTATTCTTTCAATAAAGCGCTTCGTTCTTTCTTAAAGAACTCCATAGACTGCAGTATGGCGGTAGCCGCTTCATCCTGGTTAAGGAAGTCTTTGACTATCACTTCCTTATTTTCCAGCGTCTTGTATTCTTCGAAAAACTTCCTCAACTCGTTACGCTGGTATGGCGGCAGTTGGGTTATGTTGAAGATTTCCGCATAGGCGGGGTCGGACGCGGCCACGGAGATAATCTTGTCGTCCACCTCTCCCTGGTCGAGCATCCGCATCATGCCGATGACGCGAGCCTCCACCAGGGCGCCCGACGGGATGGTCTCGGAGCATAAAACGAAAATGTCCAGCGGGTCGCGGTCGTCGCAATAGGTCTGCGGAATAAACCCGTAGCCGTGAGGATAATGGACCGCGCCATGAAGCACCCTGTCCACCTTGATAAGTCCGTTTTTTTTGTCCAACTCCAGCTTGAGGCGGCTGTTGGACTCTATCTCGATGAAAGCGTTAACGTAGGCTGGCGCCCTCTCGCCGATAAATATATCGAACCAGGGATGATTCATGATTTAGTATCACCTTTTAAATTAATGAGATATGGCAACGGTTGCGGACAAGGGGGCAATTGCGCCCCTCATATCCGACAATAGCCGTTGAAAAAATAAAAAACCCCGTGGCCGAAGCGCACGGGGTTTTGAAAAATCGTTGTCGGTTTAGTAGCGCGAACCGCCGCCGCCGCCACGTCCGCCACGTCCGCCGCCGCCGCCGCCAGTGCGGGGCTCCATCGGCTTGGCTTCAGACACACGCAAGGCGCGTCCGTCTACGCTGACGCCATCGAACATGCTGATAGCCGCTTCCGCTTCCTCGTCGGTCGACATTTCAACGAAGGCAAATCCTTTAGAGCGATTTGTCTCACGGTCAATGATAACCTTTGCGGATTCCACAGTTCCCGCCTGCTCGAACTGTTCGCGCAGCGATTGGTCGGTTGTGGAATAGGACATGTTGCCCACGTATAGTTTCTTACCCATTAGAACTCCAAAATAAAAACGCGAAAAATAATATGCCCCCGCCGACCGGAACTTAAGCCCAAGCTTAAAGGATCCCTATGCGAAGCGCGACTAACTTTTAAATGTTAACACAGATTACAACGGGTGGGTAAACTATTTTTTTATTAAATCTTTGGGCGCTTGAGAAACAGAAGGCTTCTTGCTTCGACCAATTGTGCTTCGCCTCATTACGACATGAACGATAAAAAGACAATTATCGTCATCCTCCATGCGCGAATGGCGAACGGTTTGATGTGGGAGAATCTGTCCAATAATTATCTGCTTGATTCTTAATGACATCTCGCTGAAATAGCGCTATAATGCTTTAGATATGTTCGCAGAGCTGTACTTTAAACAATAGGAGGTAGGCCCACGCTCTGATGGTTAACGAGCTTGCTGAAACTCGCGTTCTTGTCGTGGACAACCCGTCGGAAGTCCGCAACACGCGGGAGATGTTGCGGCAACTGAATTTTAACAACATCTCCGAAATGACATCTGGACTGCAGGTGCTTACGGAGATAAAGAAAAACCCTCCCGGACTGGTTATCGTCAACTTCATCCTTCCGCAATATTCCGGCCTTCAGGTGTTCAAATCCATGAGGTCGGACAAGTCTTTGGCCGTCATCAAGTTCATAATGGTCGTGCCCAAGCTTAACAGGCGGGAGATGGAGGACCTCAAAAATCAGGGAGTGGAGCACATCCTCGTCCGTCCCTTCGACTCCGAGAAGTTGAGAGACACGATCTACGACGCCTTCGGGATTAAAGTCGGCGACGTGAAGGAGACCGCCGCGGCCCTATACAAAGAAGGGATGGAGTCGTTCAACCATAAGAAGTGGGAGGACGCTCTCAAAAAGTTCCGCCAGGCCAACGACTCGTTCCAGGCTCCGGCGCATTTTTTCATGCAGGGGCGCGCCTATCTAGAGATGGCGATGAACGACCATGCCCTGGCCGCTTTCCAGAACGCGCTGGCCAAGGGCGCTCCCAGAGCAGAGGTGGAGCATTGGATGGCCATCGCCAATCAAAAGAAAAAGGATTACGAGACCTCCGTAAAAGCTCTCGAGCAGGCCGCCTTCAAGGCGGATGCCGGAGCCAGCGCCCATCTCGAACTGGGCAAAGGCTACCTTAATGTGGACATGGTGGAGAAAGCCGGCGAAGCCTTCGCCAACGCCGTGAAAATGGAGCCGGGCAACATCGCCCAACGCACGGAGATCGGCAACGCCTATCTGGACAAGGGGTTATACAGCCACGCCGAGCAGGTGTTTGGCGAGGCCATTGACATAAGCCCAGATCAGATAAACCTTTACAACCGCATGGCTATGGCCCTTCGTAAACAGGCCAAGTACGCGGAGGCGATAAACATCTACATCAAGGCCCTCAAGGTCGCTCCGGGCGACGAGGGGCTTTTCTACAACCTTGCGCGCGCGCTGTTCGAGTCCGGGCAAAAAGACAGGGCTGTCAAAGCCCTTGAAAAAGCCATCAGCCTCGACCCGGAATTCACCGAGGCGATAACCTTGAAAAACGAATATCTGGCGGCGCATTAGTACAAGGGGCGAACCTGCGCGTTCGCCCGCATGAGCGAGGGCAGACACACTGGTCTGCCCCTACATTGGGATTTTGGTGACAGGCCGCCCCCGGCGAAGCATAATGGCGTTATCGTTAAAGTTGAAACGCTTCTTTCCGATAACGAGGAAAAGGCCCATTTATTTAGAGGCGAGTCATGGCTGACATTGGAACCGGGGGAATCCGCCCGCAGGTTGACGCAAGGGTGAACCCTTATGACAACAAAGACGCGAAGTCACAGCAGTCGCAATCCAAAGGAGCGCAGGCGAAGGGCGACAGCGTGGAGCTTGACAACTTCATCCAAAAACTCGCGGGCCGCCTGAATGACTTCTTCAAAACCGACAAAGCCGCCGGCTCCCAGTTCGCGCAGACAGTGACGGAAATCTCCATGCGCGCGAACATAAAACAGACTTTCGAGGGATCGGTCTCCGTTCAGGGCGCGGATGGGGCCAAAATTTCCGCCTACTCCAAACAGACCAGCGAGGTCAGCGTCCAGATAGACGCCCGCATGAGCCAGGCCCAAGAGGTTGTCGACGCCCATTCGGCCGCCATTGACCAGCAGGCCCAGTTCACTCCAGAGGCCACCGCGCAAAGGATAACCGATTTCGCCCTCAGCTTTTTCCCTATCTACTCAAGCCAGCACAAGGATCAATCCTTCGAACAACAGGCGAACGATTACCAGAAACTAGTCGAAGGGGCGATTGATAGCGGATTCACCGAAGCTGGCAAGATATTGGGCGATCTTCCGAACGGCGTGTCGGATCAGATACAGCAGACCCACGACCTTGTCTGGCAAAAGCTATCGTCGTTCTTCGACTACATCAGGCAGAACGCGGACAAAACGAGGGAAGCCGCCGACAGCGGCGACTGGAAGAACTTCGTGACCGATTTTTTCGCCCAGCAGTCGCAAGCTAAACCGGAAGGCGGCGATACGGTAAGCAAGGAAGCAGGAGCGTCGTAGGCGACAGGTCCCCCCCCCTTTTTTTGCGCCACTGCAGAAGGATGGAAGGATGAGGGGTATCATTCAATTTTATTTTTGTCATCCTGAGGGAGTCTTCGACCGAAGGATCAAAGTATGAAATAATATTCTTTTGGATAGATTCTTCGGCTCCGCCTCAGAATGACAATGGTCGTACACTCATAATGACAATGCAGAGTTTACGGAAAAGCGAAACAAAGACGGCGGGGTGAAGATACTCCCTTTGTCCCCCGAAGCTCAGGGGACCGCAACGCAGTTGCGAGGGGGTTTACCCCCCCGGCGCGGAGTTTACCCTTGAGCGATAGCGAAGGGCGCCCACCCCCGAACTTCGGGGAGGGAAAAGGAAGGAGCCTTCACTTCGCCCTGCAATGTACAAGAACACCCCCGCCGAGCAAATTTATGGGGCGTTTGCCTCTGAATCTTTCTATATGCGCATATGCAGAAGAAACTTATTTACCCTATATCAACTAATTCATGTTATAATTTAAGTTTTTTCGCAAACTATACGGCGGTTATGGAACATAGAAACGACATCAGGAACATCTGCGTGATCGCTCACGTTGATCATGGCAAGACGACTCTCGTTGACACTCTCTTTAAACAGGCCGGCACTTTCCGCGATAACGAGGCGGTTACGGAGCGTGTGATGGACGCCAACGACCTGGAGCGGGAGCGCGGCATCACCATCTTCTCCAAAAACGCTTCCGTCACATGGAAAGGCGTGAAGATAAACATTGTGGACACCCCGGGCCACGCCGATTTCGGCGGCGAGGTTCAGCGCATCATGAAGATGGTGGACGGCGCCCTGCTCCTGGTGGACGCGGTGGACGGCCCCATGCCGCAGACGAAATACGTGCTGAAAAACGCCCTGGAAATCGGCCTTGCGCCGGTTGTGGTGATAAACAAGATAGACAGGCACGACGCCAGGCCGGACTGGGTGTTGAACCAGGTGTTCGACCTTTTCTCGGCGCTTGGAGCCACCGACAAGCAACTCGACTTCATCGCCGTTTACGCTTCGGCCAAAAACGGGCTTGCGACGTTGGATCCCGCCGTTCCCGGCGTATCCATGGCCCCACTGCTCGACACCATCGTCAGCGGCATCGAGCCTCCCCTCGTGGCGCTCGACCAGCCGTTCCAGATGCTGGTGACCTCCGTGGAGTATGACAACTACCTCGGACGTATGGCTGTCGGCAAAATCGGCAGGGGCAAAGTCTCCACCGGCGAGATGATGGCCCGCATAGACCGCGAGGGGAACATCACTTTCACCAAGATTCAGAAGATTTTCACCTTTTTCGGGCTTAACCGTTCGGAGACAGCCTCCGTGTCGGCTGGCGACATCGCCGTCATCGCGGCCGGGTTCAAAGACCTGGACATCGGCGAGACCCTCGCCGACAAGGACTTTCCCGAAGCTCTGCCCACGATAGAAATAGACGAGCCGACCATTTCCATGAACTTCTCGATCAACACTTCCATCCTGTGCGGGCGTTCCGGCGACAAGCTGACCAGCCGCCATCTGGAAGAGAGGCTCAATCAGGAGTTGCGCTCCAACATCGCCCTTCGGGTGGAACGCGACGAGAGCGGCGAAGGTTTCAAAGTTTCCGGCAGGGGCGAGTTGCACCTTGCCATCCTAATAGAGACGATGCGCCGCGAAGGGTTCGAGATGTCCGTCTCCCGTCCCCAGATCATCACCCGCATGATAGACGGCGTGGTCATGGAGCCGGAGGAGTTCACCATCGTTGACGTTGACGAATCCCACTCCGGCAAGGTCATCGAAAAGTTCGGCATGCGCAAAGGCTCGCTCAAGAACATGGCCAATATGGAAAAGGGCAGGGTGCGGCTGGAGTTTACGATACCCGCGCGCGGGTTGATAGGCATGCATTCGGAGCTGTTGACGGAGACGCGCGGTACGGCGGTCATCACGCACTCGTTCCATCGTTTCATCGAATGGGTAGGGGCGATTGAAACACGGCGCAACGGCTCGTTGATAAGCCAGGATCATGGAACCGCCACCGCGTATGCGCTCGACAAACTTTCCGACCGGGGGATATTCTTCATCGCGCCGGGAACCGAAGTCTATGAAGGGATGATCGTCGGCGAGAACAACAAGGGTAGCGACCTGATCATAAACATCACCAAGGGCAAGAAGCTCACCAACATGCGCACATCTTCTTCCGACGACACAGTAAAGCTGACGCCGCCGAAGATATTGTCGCTGGAGCAGTCGCTGGAGTACCTGGCCGATGACGAGCTGGCCGAAGTGACCCCGGCCGCCATCCGCATCCGCAAGAAGTATCTCAACGAAGAAGACCGCAAGAAAAACAGGAAAAAAGTGGGAGCGGCCTGACCTGGGACGGCGCTAAGATTGTTTGGCGCGCAAGCCGACATAAAACAGTTTTGAGGGAACGATGTCCGGGAAAAACCTTGTGTGGCACCAGGCCACCGTCAGCAGGGAGGCGCGTCAGCGCCAGAATGGGCACAAGAGCGCCATCGTCTGGTTCACCGGGTTGTCCGGGTCGGGCAAGTCCACGCTCGCCCATGCGGTGGAGGATCGCCTTCACAAGATAGGTTGCAGGACTTTCGTGCTCGACGGCGACAACGTGCGCCACGGCTTGTGTTCCGACCTGACCTTTTCAAACAGGGACCGCGAAGAGAACATACGAAGGGTCGGGGAAGCGGCCAAGCTTTTCCTTGAGGGCGGCGTCATAGTTCTAACGGCGTTCATATCCCCATTCAGGTCGGACAGGGAACGGGTTCGCAATCTGGTGTTGCACGGCGATTTCATGGAAGTCTTTTGCAAATGTTCCCTGGAAATTTGCGAACGCCGCGACGTGAAGGGCATGTACAAAAAAGCCAGGGAAGGAAAAATCCCGGAATTCACCGGCATCTCGTCGCCATACGAGGAGCCGTTAAATCCAGAGCTTTCTTTGGAGACCGGGAATCTGTCGGTGGAGGAATCGGTCTCAAGGGTCATAGACATGCTTACCGAAAGAGGCGTCATCAACATCCCCTCGTAGTTTGCGTTGAAGGCTGGCCTTGCGTTTATCATCCGTCTTTAAGCAAGGGCGGCTCCCGATCCGCCCCTACCGAGGACGGCGGGGTGAAGAACACCCACGCCGGGCATTTAGAAGACACCCCCATCGGAGCCGGATATGACTGAAAAAATCTTTTTTTTGGGCTATAATTTCGGAAAAATGGCGCATGGGGGACGAGTAATCAATCGGGTCGGCCTGCGATGTTGAAGAAACATAACCAGCTATTTCTCACCCTCATGATCGTGACGGATCTTGTCATGGTCGTGGCGTCGTGGCTTGCGGCGTATTATGCCAGGTTCTACCTCGGTTTCATTCCTGCGCCGATGGGCATTCCTTCCGCCTGGGTTTATATAAAACTCCTGCCGGTGATCCTTGTTATATGGTTCTTCGCCTTGCGTTTTGGCGAGCTCTATTCCCCAATGCGGTCGGACTCGCGCTTTCACGAGTATTACCGCATCTTCAAGGCCGTCACTATAGGCTCCGTCATGGTCATGGCCGCCACCTTCTTCTACCGCGAACACTCTTATTCCCGGTACGTAATGGGGCTGTTCTGGGTGTTCAGCGCCTTCTTCCTCGTCCTGTCCCACGCCACCGTGCGGGCCATTCTCCGCAAGCTACGAAGCAAAGGGTACAACCTCCGCTATGTGCTCATCATCGGCACAGGGGACCTTGGGCAGACGCTGGCTGGCACATTTGCGCGTCATCCAGAGTCCGGGCTCAAGCTTGTCGGCATGTTGACGGACGACCATTCGGAAGTAGGGAAAAAATACAAGGATTGCGAAGTCATCGGCCTGATAGACGACGTCAGCAAGCTGATCGCGCGGTTTAACGTGGATCAGATTTTCATAGCCCTCCCGCGCCACGCCAACGACAGGATGGAAAAGACGCTCAACCTGCTAGGCTCCGAGGTCGTGGACATAAAGCTTGCGCCGGACATTCTCCAGTTCATGCGCCTCAACGCCGGGGTGGAGGATTTCGACGGCATTCCGCTCGTCTCCCTCTCCGAAAGCCCGATGTATGGATGGAACCTCGTCTTCAAGCGCGTGTTCGACACGGTGTTCGCATCCATCTTCATTCTGCTCTGGTCGCCGGTGATGGCGGTCATAGCGATACTCATCAGGCTCGAATCTAAAGGCCCCATCGTCTTCAAACAGGAGCGGATGAGCCTGGGCGGGGGGAAGTTTACGATCTACAAGTTCCGCTCGATGCGCGAGGACGCGGAAAAAGAGAGCGGGGCCGTATGGGCGAGCAAAGGGGACGACCGCAAGACGAAGGTCGGCGAATTCATCAGGAAGACCAGCCTCGACGAACTGCCGCAGTTGTTCAACGTGCTCATGGGCGACATGAGCCTGGTCGGGCCGAGGCCGGAGCGCCCGGTGTTCGTGGAGGATTTCAGCAAGACCATTCCCATGTACATGCTTCGCCACAAGATGAAGGCGGGTATAACGGGATGGGCGCAGGTAAACGGGTTTCGCGGGCAAACGTCGCTGGATAAAAGGCTGGAGTTCGACCTTTACTACATCGAGAATTGGTCGCTCATGCTCGACGTCAAGATACTCTGGCTTACGATATGGCGGGGGTTCGTCAACGAACACGCCTATTGAAGAGGGTTAATCCCGGATTCCGAAGTTGATAGGGGGCTGTCGCCAAATGGTATAATAGAAGCGACAAACGCTGTTCGAGGTGTTCTTGCACATTTGCAGGACGAAGCGAAGGCTCCATCCTTTTCCCTCCCCGAAGATCGGAGGGGTA
>JADGAO010000124.1 GCA_015231995.1 Nitrospinota bacterium
GTGAGCTTTGCTCACTGCCCCCTTGTCAGGGGGCCAATTAAACCCCCTCGCAACTTCGTTGCGGTCCCCATTTGCAAGGGGGACAAAGAGGTATCTTCACCTGTAGGAATCCGGTTTTATCCGAGACGCTATTTGACGGTCACAGAGCCTCTCATCTTTTCATTCTCGCAATGTGTCTTGCAGAAGTATTTATAGACCCCGGGGGTTTCGAATTTCCATTCGAACACCGACTTCTCAGGCTTCATCTTCTCCGGCATGAGGATGGCGGAATCGAACAATCCGTCTTTTGAGCAATTCTCGCCGCTCGTCACCGTATGGATCAGGGTGGCTTTGTTCATCCACTTTACGGTTTCTCCGGCCTTTATTTCGATGTTTTTCGGTTCGAACCCGGTTCCCGACATTACCACATCGGCCCCAAACGCGCCGGTTGTGAAAGATAGAAATGAAATGAGGAAAAAGCAGGAAATAGGGGGGATAAATCTGTTTTTCATTTTAGACGTCTCCAAAAATGAACCGTTTTCGCATAGGGCTGACTTGAAAAGCGTCACCCAACCGCAACTCCGGGATTTATGGTCAGTCCGTCAATATCCTTTTTTGTCCGGTGGGGGAATCGGTGAAAACAATGGCTCCTTCGCTGTTGCGGTAAGTGTAGAAAACGGCCTTGCGGGGTTTTTCGTAATGGTCGGCCGATGCGGAGGCCACGGCCTCGCTCATCCCTATATGGCCCGCGACCGCCGTATATGTGGACATGACCCTGTCGACATATTCTCTGGTCTCTTTGTACGGCGGGATTCCTTTATAGCGCTTCACCGCCTCCGGCCCGGCGTTGTACGCCGCCAGGGCGAGGCGGACATTGCCGTTGAACGTGTCGAGCATGTCCCGCAGATAAGCGGCCCCGCCACGGATGTTCTGCTCGGCGTCGAAGGAGTTGCGCACGCGCAAAAGCTTCGCGGTTTCCGGCATCAGTTGCATAAGCCCCCTGGCTCCCTTAGGCGAGACGGCCAGCCTGTTGAAACCGGATTCCACCTGTATTACGGACTTTATGAGCCTCTGATCCAGGCCGTACCGGGAGGAAGCGTCTGATATATAGCTGTCATAGCTGGCCGGGAAAAGGGCTTTTTCGCGGCGGATGCTTTTGCTGTTCGGGAAATCGTATTTTTTCAGCAGGGAAAGGTTAAGGCGGCTGTCCGGCTTATGATCCGTGAAAAAAATCACCCCACGGGCGTCGCGGTACATATATACCTCCGCGCCAGCCCGATCCGCCGCAAGGCTGATAATGGCCAAAATAGCCGCGATAACGCCAGTCCGCCGCGCTTTAAAATTCATTATATAACCACCCGTTATGCTGGATTATACTTCACAACCGGCATGGCTGGCAACCTTGATTCCCTTATAACATGAGAGGCTGTCGCCAAATGGCAAAACAGAAACGACAAACGCTCTTCGAGGCGCTCACATCGGCCTTCGTAGGGGGGCGTCGCGACGCGCCCGTCTTTAAGGAAAGGCGGCTCCCGAGCCGCCCCTACCGATCAGGGAATCATGGCTGGCAAGACCGTCAAATAATTGTTGACTTGCGCAAGCCAAATTAGTATAAATGTTCAACGGGGTGTTGCCGTAGTATGTCCATGCGGTAACTTTTTGTGTGTAGTTGAGAGGGTGTGAAGCTTGACAAAGGCTTTCCCTATCCGACCTACAGGAACAACCTAGTATAATGAAAGCGGTATTTCCATAACTATGCTCAAAGGTAAAGCGACAGGCTTCTTCGATAAGTTTCGAGGGCTGTTTTCCAGGAAGTACACTTTTATTTTTGTCCCGGACGTAACCGGCAAGTTCATCCGGTTCTCCACTCCCAAGGTTGTCGTCAAAGGCGCGTTGGCGGCCCTTGCGGCGTTCGGCGTCGTTTTCACCGTTTTCTCGGTGACGATAATCAAGAAAAACGAGGATTTGCGCGAGCTTAAGGAGCTACGCTCCTCCACCGCCGCCCAAAAAGTCGAGATACAGCAGTTCAACCAGAAAATAAAAATGGTCGAAACCCAGCTTTCGCGGCTGGAGAAGTTCGACAGAAAACTTCGCGTCATAACCGCGCTTGAAAAACAAAACCCGGCTTCGGCGGACTTCGGCCTTGGCGGGCCTAACGCCGGCGACGCTGGCGCGGAGTTCGCCAACGGCGTCGGCAAGATGAACCAGTCCATGATAGACACCCTCAACGGGGATTTGGGCCGTTTGCGCCAGCAGGCGGAGTCCCAGGAAATAAGCTTTTTCGAGCTGGACGAGTTTTTCAAGGAACAGTCCTCTCTTCTCTCCCACACGCCCTCTATATGGCCCGTGCGAGGCTGGATAACTTCCACCTTCGGCTACCGCCGGTCGCCTTTCACAGGCCTCCGCGAGATGCACGAGGGGCTTGACGTGGCCACCCAGAACGGCTCCCCGGTCGTGGCTCCCGCCGCCGGCGTCGTCATCACTTCAGGATTCCATCGCGGTTACGGCAACATGCTGGAGATAGACCACGGTTACGGCGTCACCACGCGGTACGGCCACAACTCCAAGATCATGGTCACCCCCGGCAGGAAGGTCAAACGCGGCGACGTCGTGGCGCTTGTGGGCAACACGGGCCGCTCCACAGGCCCGCACCTGCATTACGAGGTGATAGTCAACGGTGTGCCGGTCAACCCATACGGATATATACTGGAAGACTGATTACGTCTTTTATGACGGCGTGGGCCGGCCAGTTATGTTGAGTGGCTGGTTTTTACGCTCCGCCGCCTCTTTCAGGATGTCTTGCCATGATAGACCTTAATCTTCCAAACAAGATAACCCTTCTCCGCATTTTCCTCATCCCGCTACTGCTGGTCTTTTTGATCTCCCCGTCGTTGTGGTCGTGCCTGCTGGCGGCCATCGTATTCGGCTTTGCGGCGGCGACGGACTGGCTCGACGGCCACCTTGCCCGCGTCACCAACCAGGTCACTCTGCTGGGCAAACTGCTCGACCCGGTGGCCGACAAGCTTCTGGTGGTGGCGGCTCTTGTGCCGCTTGTGGAGCTGGACCGCGTGTCTGCGTGGGTGGTGGTCGTTATAGTGGGGCGGGAGTTCGCCGTGTCGGGCCTGCGGATGATAGCCTCCTCGCAGGGGATACATATCGCCTCCGGCGCCACGGGAAAGTATAAAATGGGCGCCGAGATAACCGCGATACTTTTGCTGATCCTCGATTTCAACTTCCTGTTCCACTTTTTGGGGCAGGTGGCCATCTACGCGGCGATGGTCATGGCGATCGTCTCCGGCGTGGATTATTTCGTCCAGTTCTGGAACAAACTCGACCCGGCCAAGCTCGAAGGAGTATGACCGGCTCTTCCTATCGCCATGCGTAGTAATTATTTGAGGGTGTCGTCATGAAAACTCGTGTGATTATTCTATGTGCCGCTGTCATTTCCGCCGCGGCTTTCATCTCTTTTTCCGCAGAAGCCTGCGGGGTCAAGGCCAACTGCAAGCTCAAAGGCGCCAACCACGATATGAGCAAGTGCGACATGATGGCTATGAACGACAGCGGCGCGAAAACGGACGCAAAACCTTCGGGGCAGGGCGCCTCCAAAGGCTCCGAGTCATTGTCAGACGTCGGCCCGGGCGGGTGGAAGGAATGGCGCAAGAAGAACGAAGCCAAAATCGCCAAGGTAAATTACAAAAACCACTGCTCCGCCTGCCATGGCGAGAAGGGCGATGGAGCCGGACAGGCCGCCGACGAACTGCCACTGCCTCCGCGCGACCACACCAACGCCGCTTACATGAAAACCAGGACGGACAAACAGTTGCTCAACGTCGTTTTGAACGGAGGCGAGGCCGAGGGTTTCGATTCGGCCATGCCGCCCCACAACACTGTGATGACCAATAAGGAAGCCCGGAACCTGGTCAAGTACCTGCGCGTCCTGTGTCAGTGCTCCTACGAGAAACTGTGAGCCTTTTCGCCTTCACGGGTTGATGCGGAGACCGGTTTCGGACGTTTCGCCGGTTATTTTTCCGGAAAGTTTCGACAAGCGCGAGTTTTTCCGTCCGCGGCATGGATTTGATCGCCATTTCGCGTTTGAGCGCGGCGGACTTGCCATCGCAAACCTCCACGAACGCAAGAGCTACAGGCCCGCGCGACCGCGTGTATTTTGCCGCCGTCCCCGCGTTATGCGCCGCTATTCGCCTCTCCAGGTCGTTGGTGACGCCCGTGTAAAGCGTCCCGTCCGAACAACGCAGGATATAGCATCGCCATTCCGCGCTTCGCGCCGTAGCGGACGGAAATCCGGCGGACTCTGGCGGTAAAACTTTATTCGCTGTCATGAACGGTTACGTTATCGGTTAATGGTAAGGCGACGATCGTTTTCAAAGGCCGCTCACCGAGCATTGTTACCGCCACCAGGCGGCGGATGTCAACGGTTTTATCCCTGCGTGTTTTATCCTTGCGAACGCGAAGCCCGGATTCCGAAGTTGTAGGGGCGACCCGGTGGGTCGCCCTTACTGATCCGGGCGACCCACCGGGTCGCCCCTACAGCAGAATGTCTATCGAACCGCTGAGTTTGTTTTCCCGCCTCAACGCTCGCCCGCGAAGGGCTTTTAAGCCTTATCCGTCGGTTTGTCCGGGTTCCTGCGCCGTCGTCGCGCACAGGGTATTTTCCTATATTTTTCCGTGTTTTCTTAAACATGACTTTAATCATATCCAATAGCGGCGGGCTTGGATATAAATGTGTCGGTCTGGCGCCATTGGAGGGGGACAACGCCAAGCGTATATCATGTCACCATCATCAAAAAGCGCCGCCTGGGGGGTTTGCTAAAAGTTTCATCTTTTGGGAAAGGATTGACTGCTATGGCGAGGGAGGATTCTGCGGGAGACAAACAAGTCTCATTCTGGCAAGTGTTTTTCGACGATGTGTATCTTCTTTTCTTTCTTCATGCGGCGATATTTTTCATATCCTACACCGTGTGGGGACTCGTTGAACTGGGCACCGTACACTGGACCGTTGTCGGTAAATAAGGGGGGAATGATATGAGCGTAACGCCACCGGATAAACATTGGTGGGACACACCAATCCACACGAAAGAGAAAATATGGCTCATGACGGCCTTTGTCTGGAGCATAGTGCTCACGGTCGCGATGCCCGCCTTGCACATAGTGGGCGAGCAGAACACCTCGAGCCAGTACTCAAGGATATCGAACCAGGATTTCGACACGCTCACCGACAGGTTCATAGAAGCCAACAAGATCGGTGAAGAAAAAGGCGTGCCGATAGTCGAACCGAAACCTGGAAGCGACGTATACATCCGGGGGAAGCAGTTCGGCTGGGATCCCATCCTTAAGCTGAAGGCTGGCCAGTCGTACAAGTTGCATCTCTCTTCGGTGGATGTCAACCACGGGTTTTCCGTATTCCCGATAAACATGAATTTCCAGGCCGTTCCTAGCTGGGACAACCTTCTTACGGTAACCCCCACCAAGGCCGGTATGTACACGATCATATGCAACGAATTTTGCGGGATCGGGCATCACGCCATGATCGGCAAAATTTACGTTGAATAAGGGGGGGAAAGAAGAGATGAGCAAATTCAGGACTTGTCCCACTACGGGGTTTAAGATACACGCTCCGGCGGAGACGCTTATTCAGATAAACGCCGTGACGGCCATAGTGTTCTTGCTAGTCGGCGGCATCCTTGGCTTGCTGATGGTTCTCACCAGGTGGCAGGCCGTCCATATTCTCGACGCGGAATGGTTCTACAGGCTCCTTACGCTTCACGGCATCGCCATGCTGGTGGCGTGGATAATATTCTTCGAGATGGCGATACTGTATTTCGCTTCGGCGGTGGTGCTAAGCTCAAGGCTTGCGGCGCCATGGGCCGGATGGTTGCAGTATCTGCTGATGCTCGTCGGCGCGGCCATCGTCGCCGTGCAGGTTCTTCTGGGCAACGCCGACGTCATGTTCACATCCTACGTCCCGCTTAAGGCGAGCCACTGGTACTACCTTGGCATCATTCTTTTCGCGGTCGGCGCGATAGTCGGTTGCGTGGTGTTCTTCGCCACGCTGGTCGTCGCCAAGCACGAGAAAACCTACCAGGGTTCCATACCGCTGGTCACGTTCGGCGCCATGGCGGCGGCGATAATCGCCATCGGCACATTGGCTCACGGCGCGATCACATTCATCCCCACCTGGCTGTGGGCGGCTGGCCTGATCCCGATGATGGACCCGGAAGTTTACCGCCTCCTGTTCTGGGGTTTCGGCCACTCTTCGCAACAGATCAACGTCTGCGCGATGGTCGCCGTATGGTACACGCTCGGCACCCTCACCGTCGGCTCCAAGCCGGTCAACGAGAAGGTTTCCCGCGTGGCGTTCGGTTTCTACATCCTGTTCATCAACATAGCTTCCGAGCACCATCTGCTTGTGGACCCCGGCCTTTCGGCGGCTCACAAGAGCTGGAACACCGGATACTTCATGCACCTTGCGGTCTTGGCCAGCATGATCCACGCTTACTCCGTGCCTGCGGCGGTGGAAGTGGCTTTGCGGAAAAAGGGCTATACCAAAGGGACGTTCGAGTGGCTCAAGAAGGCGCCGTGGGGCAACCCGGGTTTCTCCTCGCTTGCGTTGTCGCTGGTGGGCTTCGGCTTCCTCGGCGGCATAACGGGCGTCGTTTACGGCACCGAGCAGTTGAACATCATCGCCCACAACACCCTCAGGATACCGGGGCATTTCCACGCCACGGTCGTCGCCGGCACCACGCTTGCGTTCATGGGAATAACCTACTACGTCCTGCCGCTCATTTTCAGGCGGGAAGTGGCTTTCCCCGGTATCGCCAAGCTACAGCCCTACTTCTTTGGGATCGGGATGATGGTCTTCTCCACCGCGATGATGTTTGCGGGCGGTTTCGGCGTATCCCGCAGGCAGTGGGATATGACCGGAGTGGAAGCTCCGTTCCAGGTCAACTTCGACGCTATCGTTGACTTGACGATGGCCGTCGTGGGCATTTCGGGCGTGGTCGCCGTTCTTGGCGGCGTCATGTACGTCCTGGTGGCTGTGGGCACGTTGCTCATCGGCAAGAAGATCAACGCCTGATCCGTATTGGAGGATATTTTAATGGCAAACGACCACAATCCAGATCATGAGGCGCACGGAACGTTCGTTCTCATCATGATATTCTTTGCGACCTTCTTGATCTACTACCTGCTCAACTGGAAGTTCCTCGGAGAGGTTTGGAAGACCGGTTAGTCCGTTATTTTCCGGGCCGGGTCCGCTATCGGATCCGGCCCATTTTTTCAGGACGCGCTCGTGTTTGGAAGTAAAAATCTCATAGTAAGGGCGGCTGTCCTTTGCTGTCTACTGCTCGCATCAACTTGTCTGCCCGCCGTTTTCGCGGCCTCTGCGGACGAACCTACGGCCCTTTCGGAGCTTTCCATAGGCTCATACGTAAACAACTACCGCCTTGTTGACCACAATGGGGATTTCATCCCCTTCTACAAGTTCAAGGGCGGCCCGGTGCTGGTCAGCTTCATGTACATTGACTGCCAAGGGCCATGCCACCTGATCAACCAGAGCCTCAAGAACCTGCTCAAAAGCCTCAGTCCCGAGGTTTCGGCCAAAACAACGATCCTCTCCATAAGCCTCGATTCCCAGAACGACCCTCCAGCCAGGCTCAAAGAGTACGGTTTTGAATTTTCCGGCGGCGCGAAGAACTGGATATTCGCCACCGCGAACGTGGACACCATCAATTCAATGGTCAAAGACCTCGGCTTCACTTATAAAAAAACCAAGACCGGGATAGACCATCTCAACCGCCTCACCCTTGTCGGCCCGGACGGGAAGGTTTTGACGCATTATTACGGGGTGGATTACAACCCGAAGACCGTGGAGCAGGCCCTCGCCGACACAATCGCCGGACGCGGGGTGACGGCGGCTGTGACCGACGCTTTCAACTCGTTCATGCTTTTCTGCTCGACTTACGATGCGGCGACGGACACATACAAGGTGAACACCTTTTTCCTCATATCCGTCATCGTCCAGTACATCCTCGTGATGGGGACGCTTATTTATTTTTTTCGCGGCAAGCTTGGCAGGCTGACCTCGTTAATTTTTCACCACAACCGCTAAAGGGCCGCGCAGTTAAATGGGCGAAGGGGTTTTTCTGGACGCAATCCGGCTATTGGACGGGGCTGTTTATTTGGCGCCACATTTTTGCGATAGTGAATCCATTGATGCGCGCCGCCATCTTATTAAACTAAAGCCCTTTAAAAAGCGGGAAACCACCCGTTCTGGGCCGTAGCTATATCGGTTATTATGACTTTTATCACTATTTACACATACAATCCGGCGATTTGAAGGTCAAAAGAAAATGGCGCAACCACAAAGCTCGAAAATAACCCGCAGGAGCGTTCCAGCGATCCTACGTCCCGGCAACATGCTACTGTTGTATTTTCAGGAATTCCTCAACAGGATATTCCCTGCGGCTCTCAACCCGCTCTACATACTCGGCTCCATCACGTTCTTCCTGTTGTGGATCATCATAGGCTCGGGCTTATACCTGTACCTGTTTTATGACATAAGCGCGACCCGCGCATACACATCAGTCGAGCACATCACCGTAAACCAGCAATATTACGGCGGGATAATGCGCTCGCTCCATCGCTACGCTTCCGACGCTTTCGTGCTTGCGATACTTCTTCACATCGTCCAGGTCTTTTTCTCCGACAGGTTCAGGAAAAATAGATGGGTGGCCTGGGTGTCCGGCGCGGCGATACTTGTGCCTGTCTGGCTCGACGGGGTTACAGGGTATTTCCTGGTGTGGGACGAAAAGGCGCGGATGGTGGCCCAGATAACCGCGGAGATAATGGACGTGCTTCCCGTCGGGACGGAGCCGATGTCGAGGAACTTCCTTACGGCCGATGCCGTCCATTTCCTGCTCTTCTTCGTCATAACGTACCTGCATATAACGATCCCCTTCCTTTTCATCGCGCTTTTGTGGATACACTGCATGAGGGTTTCGCGCCCCAACGTAAATCCGCCTGCGGTGGTCGGCTGGACGATATTCGTTTCATTCATAGCTTTGTCCCTGATAAAACCGGCCCTCAGCATGGAGCAGGCCGATCTGACCAAACTGACGGGCCAGATAGAGATGGACTGGTTTTACTTCATCCCCTACTACATGATCAGCCATCTTGGCGTCACACCGGTCACCGTCTGGGTGGGCGGGACGCTCGGGTTGATTCTTTTCACCGCCATGCCCTGGCTCATCCCGGACCCCCGGAGAGGCGATGGGAAAGAGGCGAACCGCAACGTTGTACAGCAAGGGAAGATCGAGCTGGACATAGACAAGTGCAAGGGATGTATGCTCTGCTTTGAAGCCTGCCCGTTTGAGGCTGTGGACATCATCTCCCGCCCCGGCCCCTCCGGCGAGGGCGAGGTTGTGGGAGTGGTGTCCGACAGATGCGCGGAGTGCGGTTTTTGCGTCACATCCTGCGAATTTTCCGCAGTATCCATGAACGGCATGACAAAGACCGACTATCAGAAGAA
>JADGAO010000125.1:0-884 GCA_015231995.1 Nitrospinota bacterium
TAATGGCGCCTATATGCGACGCTGATGGAAAAAGAAAGCTTTGGGCGACAGGCCCCAAATGTGAAAATCGTGACGGACGCAAACGTCAAATCCATAATCGGGAACGATGGGCGCGTCAGCGGGGTGGAAGTTGAATCCGGCGCGCGATTTGCCGCCGACATCGTTTGCGCGGCCATTGGAACGCGGCCCATGACCGGTTTTTTGAGTAGTTCCGGTTTGATGGTGGACGGACGTTTGATCGTCAACAACAGGCTGGAGACAGCGGCGCAAGACGTGTATGCGGCGGGGGACATTTCGATGAGGCAGACGCAATCGGGTTTTATCCCATGCAGGACATGGCTTACGGCGGCGGAGCAGGGGAGATTGGCCGGGGCGAACATGACAGGCGCGGGATTGCTCCACAACAGCGCGGAATCGTTCTTTAACGCCTCCACGGTTTTCGGCGGGTTCTACGCCGTTATCGGCAGGTTCGACGCGCAGGAGGGTGGGGCGGCGCAAAACCGCGTTGTCTCCCATTCCGGCGACGTGTATGTGAAAATAGTGACTGAAAACGGGAAAACAATAGGCGGGACGTGTCTTGGCGACATGAGGTCTGCGCTTTCGATCCGGCGTGTTGTTATGGAGCGCGGGGCTGAATGAGGCTTACTTGTCATTCTGAGCAACGCGAAGAATCTATCGGAAGAAAACATTTCCATTTTCCCAGGAGGCGACATGTGTATTGAAACGTATCGATTGCTGATCGGCGGCGAATGGATTAAAACCGGGCAAACAGCCCCCGTCATCAATCCCTGGAACGGCAAGACCGTCGCCCATGTCCACACCGGCGGGAAAAAGGAGATGAATAAAGCCATCTCCGCCGCTGTGACCGCGTTTAAAACCACCCG